>CAZQPD010000199.1:0-28585 GCA_964595235.1 uncultured Polaribacter sp. | reverse complement strand
TGGAAAGAATGGTAATATATCGAAGATAGAACGCTTCAACAATAATGTGAAAGAGGGACAATGGGAGTATTTCGACGAAAAAGGGGAAAAAACAAAAATGGAAGAATATAAAAAAGGAGAAAAAGTAGCAGAAGGGGGCTTTTCAAACGGGCTTCCGGACGGTACGTGGAAACGTTATCACCCGGACGGGACAATTGAGATAATCGAATACATGGACGGAGAAGAGATATCAACAAAAAAATTCAACGAGAAAAACAAAATAAAAAACTTCAAGTTTCAAAATAACGATGTACTGGTAAAATACTACGACCAAGACAAAATGGAAAATAGTTACCACGTGATTAGAGTAGCTTCAAATCTCGATATGAATAACGAAAATACAAGACATGTAATAAACATCATAAAAAGACAGCTAACTAATAGAACAGATGAAATTGAAGACCATGAGGAGTATAGTGACTACTTTATAAAAAATATCATTCTTATTAATAATTTCAGCCAAAAAGCCAATTCATTTGAATATACGGTTACAAAAGTAATCGATGGAAAAGCCGTACATACAAAAAAAATTGGGTTTAGAGCAAATATTAAATTTGACATAACTATAAAAAATCCTTCGGGAAGCACATTATCAAACAATTCTTATTCGATTTCATCAGACGATAAATTCTCGACTAGCCTATTGCAATCAGTAATAAAAAATTACCCGAAAAACCCACAAGAAGCTTTCAGCCGGGCAATGAAAAACGTGTCAGTGAATAAAACTCTTAAGATTGTTTTCCCATATTACAGACATATTCATAAAATCGTAAAGGAGACCAATACAAAGATAAAACTTGTAGAACTCGAAGGTAATCCCCTCCCGAAAGGAACCCGTTTTGGATATTTCGAGATCAACAAGCAATCCCCCGTCGTAGTGTTGAAAGTTAAGAATTCTGAATCCTTTCCGCTTGCAGCCGTTGTGGAAGGACAAAACTGGTTGAAACAACACGGCTCATCTATTTCACATTATCTTTTCAGAGAGTATTAATTATTATAACATTAATAATATGAAAAAAATTAATTTCAGTAATCTCGAAAACAAATATTACTATACCATTAACCGCTATTTTTGGCATTTACTAATTGGCATAAGCATCCTAATTATCCTAGCCGGAATAGGAGTGCTACTATGGTCATATGTCCCCCCTCATGAAAGAAAAGTCGTAAAACCTCAGCCACCTACAAAAGAAGCTTACCCGGAAATTTCCGAAGTGAAAATAGAAAATATACTGAAAAAACTGCCTGTCGAAAAAAACAAACAGGAAAACAACAAGACGGAAGATACTATGATAATGCCTGAACCTGAATTCAATGCCGAAGAAAATAATAAGCCTAAAATTATCGACAGTTTGGCACTATCCAATTTTTATGACCAAATTACGAAAACAAAAGAATTAATACCATTCGCAGAAAACCAATCCTTTTGGAATAATCAATACATTACTTACTTTGCTTCGGAAAGTGATAGAAAATTGTTCCGTAAAACAAAAAACCCGTCCTTTAAAAAAGCTAAACTGACAAAAAAAGGTTTTACCGAAAGATTCATTGATTTTACTGATGCAAAAAAACGAACAGACTATGCAGACAAAGAAAAAATACTGAAATCTGTAAATACTTTACTCGAAAGTTTAGCCGATGTCGAAAGTAGAATTAATTTCATTGAAAACTATTTTTTCTATATACCATTAAATCGGTATAAGGTCAATCAAATAGAAGAGAGATTTAGCAAAATTGCAAAAGTACTTCAAAATTTGCCTTCAAAAAATCAGCTAAATGCATATTATTACATTTGGAGATTTATTAATAAAAATCCAAAAGATGGCCTTAACATGATTGACTATCAGAGTGAAATTATCCCTAAATTTTCCTATGCATCCCGGGAGGCGGTTATCAAAAAAATGCACAGAGAATATTATAATTACTATAACAACAATTTGAATGCTCTTATCGAGAGTACAAATGGCTTTATTAAGCTATTGCCGAAGCTCCCTATTGATGGAACACAAGCTCACGCATTGAGCATCTACTATAACGAATATAGAAAAAACAACCAATTGAGAAACAAACGAATCCGAGAAATTGACAAAGCATATGAACATGCTGTTCAAAAATGGGAAAAAAACTATAATGATGAACTGAGAAAAGCGAAAATGGAATACATATCAAAATTGGATACTCGTGAAAAATACCGTTTTTGGAGCATTAAAGGTATTTTCGGATCTTTTATTACGGTACTTTTCTTAAGTGTTATTGTATTGGTAATATCAATGATACGTAACGTGAACAGGTTGACCGAAGCAATTTACGAGAATAACAAAATCTTTCTCGAAAATATGTCAAGTGATAAATCTGAACAATAACGGCTGACCGGTTAAAAATCCCCACCGGACATTTTCTTAACGCTCTGCCCTACAAATTAAAAAAAATCTGGCACTGCTATGATTTTCAGCAAAGCCTTTATCTACCACATCACCCGAAATCGTCAAAACGTACATTCTCATCCGGAACTCCGAAGTCATAACACATTTTTACCACGGCTTTGTTCATCAACGGCGGACCGCAGAAATAGAACTCAATATCTTCGGGTGCCTCATGGTGATTCAAGTAATGGTCTATAACGGCTTGGTGCACGAAACCGGTAAATCCGTCACCGGGGGCATCGATACTCTCTTTGACCTTCCAATTATCTTCCGGAAGCGGTTCGGACAATACGATATAGAACTTGAAATTCGGAAATTCCCGTTCCAATGCCCTGAAATGTTCGATATAAAACAACTCACGCTTACTCCTGCCCCCGTACCAATAAGATACTTTTCTACCGGTTCTCAATGTCTTGAACAGGTGGTATAAATGCGAACGCATGGGTGCCATCCCGGCACCACCGCCTATGTAAAGCATTTCGGCATCGGAGTCTTCATTGATAAAGAACTCTCCGTAAGGTCCTGATATCACGACCTTATCACCGGGTTTTCGTGAGAAAATATATGAGGATGCCACACCGGGGTTTACTTTCATCCATGTATTGGCATTTCTGTCCCAAGGCGGAGTAGCGATTCGTACATTCAGCATCACCCTTCGTCCTTCGGCAGGATATGAAGCCATGGAGTATGCCCTGACCACTTCCTCGTCGTTCTTCATCACCAAGGGCCATAGATTGTACTTATCCCATTCCAAGTGGAACTTGTCCGGTTCACCGGGATGTTCATCCGGATGTGCCGTGATATCTATGTCTTTATACTTCACTTCTACCGGCGGAACTTCTATCTGTATATATCCTCCCGGCTTATAATCCATATCCTCGGGAATTTCCACTATGAACTCCTTGATAAACGACGCTACATTATAATTCGACACCACGGTAGCCTCCCATTTTTTTATACCGAAAATCTCCTCGGGTATTTCGATTTTCATATCACCTTTTACCTTCACCTGGCAGCCCAACCGTTTGCCTTCGGCTAATTCCTTACGGGTGAAATGCGGGGTCTCCGTAGGCAAAGGCTCTCCACCCCCCTCTTTGACCGTACACACACATTGAAGGCATGTACCACCCCCGCCACAGGCAGAAGGCAAAAAGATCTTTTCGTTCCCCAATGTCGCCAGGAGTGAATTACCCGTGTTCACTTCTATTTCCCGCTCTCCGTTGATTATTATCTTCACCTTCCCCGAAGGCAAAAGCTTCGCTTTTGCTACCAGTAGGATGACCACCAACAACATGATGACAACCAGAAAAACCACTATGCTGATAAATATTGTATTCATGTATTACCTCTTTATTTTTTGTAATTTCCTATAATTCGATACCCGAAAAACTCATAAAACCGATTGCCATCAGCCCGGTGATGATGAAGGTAATGCCGATACCACGCAGAGGTGCCGGCACATTGGAATAGGTAATCTTCTCACGTATGGCGGCGATAGCGACGATAGCGAGAAACCATCCGATACCGGAACCCAAACCGTAAACCGCCGACTCCGCTACATTGGCGAAATCTTTCTGTTGCATGAAAAGAGAACCTCCCAAAATGGCACAGTTCACCGCTATCAATGGCAGGAAAATCCCCAATGCATTATACAACGACGGGGCAAAACGCTCTACGATCATCTCTACCAATTGCACCATAGACGCTATCACGGCTATGAACATGATAAAACTCAAAAAACTCAAATCTATGTCTTTCAGCGATGGGTCGAGCCATGCCAAAGCTCCCGGTTTGAGCAGGTAATTATCCAGCAGGTAATTGACCGGAACGGTGATGAGCATGACGAATATTACCGCCGCTCCCAACCCCACGGCTGTCGATACTTTCTTCGATACCGCCAGATACGAACACATACCCAAAAAGTATGCGAACACCATGTTGTCTATAAAAATACTTTTGACGAACAGATTGATATAATCCATGACTGATATTTTTCCGGTTAATGTTGTTCTATGAGTTTACGGTTCTTGGCACGCTGTACCCAAATGACGATTCCCAATACGATAAGCGCCATGGGTGACAACAGCATAAAACCGTTATTTTCATACCCCAAGGCATACAATCCTGTGGACTCTGCCAGGGTCTTGCCTTTGTGTCCGAGTATCTCGTAACCGAACAATTTTCCCGAACCCAACAATTCGCGCAAGAATGCGACGATAATCAGAATGATACCGTATCCCCCGGCGTTTCCCAAGGCATCGAGCACCGACTTCCAAGGGGTATTACCCAGGGCAAAAGCTTCCAACCGCCCCATGATGATACAATTGGTAATAATCAATCCCACGAATACCGACAACTGTTTGCTCACGTCGAAAGCATAAGCCTTCAATATCTGATCCACGATGATTACCAATGCCGCTACCACGACCAACTGAACGATAATACGTATCCGGTTCGGGATGAGATTGCGAAGCAATGAAATAATCAAATTACTGAACACCAACACCGCCGTCACGGCGATAGCCATCACTATGGCGGGCTTCAACTGAACGGTAATAGCCAATGCCGAACAAATACCGAGTACCTGTACGGTAATGGGATTGTTATCGTTCAGAGGATCGGTGATGAGTTTTAAATTCTTTTTGGAAAATAAAGATTTATCTTCTGCCATGACGTAGGGAATTATTTTGTTTTGTTGAAAAACGGCAAGTAATGTTCGAGACGCTCGCGCACCATATGGGTGAGTTTGTCCGAGGTAACCGTACCTCCGGATATGGCATCTACTCCATGTACGTCATCCGGTGAAGCCCCGCCCTTTACGGTTCTTACCGATACGAAATTGTTCTTGGAATAATCGCCTTCCTTATCGAAAATCTTCTTCCCCCTGTACTGTTCTTGGAACCAGGCTTCCCTGATTTCAGCACCCAAGCCCGGAGTCTCTCCTTTGTGGTCGAACACCGCACCGATGATGGTATTCTTATCATCCGCCAATGCTATATAACCCCAGATATCATCCCACAAACCCTTACCGAACAGGGGAATCACATAGACCGTCTTACCGTCTTTTTCACCTATGTAAATGGGATAATGCTGGTCTTCGGGTTTCTTTTTTATTTCGTTTTTCAAATTGATTTCGAAAGCATCTACTTTTTCGTCCACCGTGCCGTCGGGCAACAGCGCCCATTGTTTTTTGATGTATTTGCCGAATTCGTTTCCGGCTTCCGAACGCTCCGTCTCGACCCCCATCGAAGCGAGAATGCTTTGCATTTTTTCATTCCGGATGTTCTCCATCTGCTTGGGTTTAAGTGCCGTAGCGGTAAATGCCAACAAACCGGCAATCACCGTCACCAATACAAATGCAAAGAGAAAAGTATAAGAATTACTATTGGTATTCATCACGAGGCTTTTTTACTTCTTTTTAATCGTTTTTTTACATTGGCTTCTATCACATAATGGTCGATAAGCGGGGCGAAAACATTCATTAACAGTATCGCCATCATCATCCCTTCGGGATATGCCCCGTTGAACGTCCTGACCAATATGGCGAGTATTCCCACGAGAAACCCGTATATCCATTTTCCCTTACGGGTTTGTGCAGCGGTAACCGGATCGGTAGCCATAAACACCGCTCCGAACATAAAGCCACCGGCAAGCAGGTGCTGCCACCACGGGAAACGCATGATGTCATTATGCCCCCATAGATTGAACAAAAACGCCATCAAAGCACCTCCGGCAAGGGTACTCAACATAATCCGCCAACTCGCAATACCGGTAAAAAGCAAGAACGCAGCGCCCAACAATATCATCAACACCGAAGTCTCACCGATAGACCCCGGCAAATAACCCATAAACATATCCCAAGCGCTGTACGCATACTCTTTGCCGTGAGCCAATGCTCCCAACAGGGTTTCACCCGAAATGCCATCGACGGTAGAAGCATCCGCCACCCACACCTTATCCCCACTCATATACGGAGCGTAAGAGAAAAAAGCAAATGCTCTGGCGAGCAAGGCAGGGTTCAAGATGTTCATACCTGTACCCCCGAACGCCTCTTTACCGATTACCACGGCAAATACCACTGACACGGCAAGCATCCACAGAGGTATGTCCACCGGCATAATCAACGGGATGAGCAAACCGCTGACCAGGTATCCTTCGTTCACGGCATGCCCCCTGATGACGGCATAGGCAAATTCAATACCCAAACCCACCACATACGACACGACAAGCATCGGGATGAAACGCTTGGCGCCAAACCAAAAATTCTCCCAAAACCCGGTATCCGCACCGAGCTGGTGAAAATGCTGGTACCCGATGTTCCAAATACCGAATACGGTAGCGGGTATCAATGCGAACACCACGACAATCATCACACGCTTCAAGTCGATACCGTCGCGTATGTGCGCCCCGGTCTTTGTAGTATGGTTGGGCACGAACAAAAAGGTATCGATACCGTTAAATGCTGGTCCGTACTTTTCGTATTTACCGCCTTTGCGGAAATGCGGACGGTACCGCTCCATGAGGTTGTTTAGAAATCTCATTATCCTACTTCTTTTATCATGAGGTCCAGCCCTTCGCGTATGATGGTCTGTGCCTCTATTTTAGACGAACTGACATAATCTATTAGCCCGAAATCTTCCGGGGCTACTTCGTATATCCCGAGTTTCTCCATTTTCTCAATATCCGAAGCCAAACAGGCTTTCAACAATTGCATGGGGTAAATATCCATGGGAAAGACCTTTTCCATCTCCCCGGTCATCACCATAGCGCGCTCCTCCCCGTTGTAGTTGGTGTCCAATACGTATTTCTTATTGGGCGCCAGCCATGACAAGAACGTCCGGGACATGCTGAATATCCGGTTTTGGGTAAAGGGTAGCCAACCGAAAAATGTGTAATATTTCCCTTCGGGAATGACGCTGATCAGAGTATTGTAAAAACCGAGGAAATTGTTCTTATGAACAGTTTTGCCCGTCAGCACATCGCCGTTGATGATACGCACTTCCTGTGCTCCGCCGATGATACATTTGTCGAACAAATGCTGAATCTTGGCACCTTGGATGGTTTTCAGATATTTGGGCTCTTCCACTTCGCTACCGGCAAATGCTATTACACGCGTAGCGATATACTTGCCCGTATTGAACAACCGCCCTATCAATGCCACATCCTGCGGACGTACGGTCCAGACACGTTCCCCGGCATTCACGGGGTCTATCTTTTCTATCTGTACACCGACATTTCCCGCAGGGTGCTTACCAAATACTTTGTGTATCTCGGCATTCTTCACAGTAGCGAAAAAACCCGGATTTTCGCCACGTACCCCCAGATGCACCTTGCCGGGAGTCAGTTTTGCCAGCACATTGACCCCCGTCTGAAAATCCTCTTCCATGCCTTGCATGGCAAACAGCGGGTCGGGAGCCAGCGGAGCCGACGAGAAAGTGGAAACAAAAATGGATTTGGGCGTATCGCCCGAATATGCCACCACATCATACGGACGCTGGATGAAATACGGCAGACAACCCGCCTCCGACAAATGCTGCTTTACCTCCTCCGGTGTCATATCCTCCGGACGGCGGATACCGAAATCCTTATACACATCTTCATCGTCCGCCTTAATACGGATATCCAATATCCTGCGGCGTTCCCCGCGGGTAATATCCTGTACCACTCCACTGACAGGCGAAGCGAATTTGACCTTCTCGTCCGCCTTGGAAAAAAACAAAATATCACCTGCTTTCACCCTGTCCCCTACCCGGACGGTTAATTTCGGTGTTACACCGTGAAAATCAGGCGGCTTTACCGCATATATATCACTGCGCGGCATGACGGTCAGTTGCTTTTCCGCACAGCCTTTCAGCGGAATATCCAAGCCTTTCTTAATGATGATATCTGACATTCGTCAATAGGTTTTATTATAAAATTCTTTGCAAATCTAATGAATTGTTATGAATAGCAAACATGATTAACGTCAATTTCATGAAATAATGTAAAAAATACAATCCCCCCGCTCCCCGTGAAATGCATTATCAATCCGCCAATCAATCCACATAAAAATACTATCCGGCGATCAAAACAGTTATTACAGAGGTGTTCCGGGCTATTGAATCTACCCTCAATACATGTTTTTTACGTGTATCTCCCGGATAAAATATTTTTTATATCTTTGCAACCGCTTATGAGAGATACTCGATTGAGCCGAAACAATCCCGGAATTTTATCGATTTAACTAACAGGGATAATCCAGTTTTTATTAATTGTTGAATGAAAGACCTATTTTTCGATAACAAATTTTTTTCGATATGTTGGAATTGACCGAACTCAAGACCAAAAGTCTTGCGGAATTGAAATTATTAGCCAAAGCATTAAAGATAAAAAAAACCAGCCAACTTCGTAAAACCGAGCTGATATACAAGATTTTAGACTTTTTGGCGGAAAATCCCGGCGCCGATACCGGCATCAATATCCCCTCCATCCCCATCAAAAAAAGAGGGCGTCCGAAAAAAAACGAAACTAATACCACCGGTATGGAAAACACGGATGCCGTTCGCGAAAAATCAATTGTACAATCTTATAACAAGCCGGAACCGGACACATACCCGCCTACGGCACCTAAACAAACCAAAATGCCCGACGACAAAACCACCGGACCGGCTGTATCCCCCGCCAGCGGACTTGCCAAAACACCGCAACCACCAAGCAAACCCCCAACCAGCCAAGTAAAACAACAAAACAATCCCCCAAAACAACAATTCCGCAACGGAAACAACGGAAACGGCAAAAAATACGAACGGGTGGAAAAAGGAAACCACCTGCCTCTACCGAACAAAAAGAAAGATATCGACTACGAGTTCGACGGAATTATTGAAACAGAAGGCGTATTGGAAATACTCCCCGGAGACAACTTCGGCTACCTGCGCTCTTCCGACTACAACTACCTCAGCTCCCCCGACGACGTCTATGTATCCTCTTCACAAATCAAACTGTTCGGACTGAAAACCGGGGATACCATCCGCGGAATCGTACGCCCACCGAAGGTGAACGAAAAATTTTATCCACTTATCAAACTGGTAAAAATAAACGGATTAGACCCGGCTATCGTCCGTGACCGCGTCGCATTTCACAACCTTACCCCGCTTTTTCCCGAAGAAAAATTCAACCTTACCGGCGGCAACCCAAGCATCTCGAGCCGTATCGTGGACCTGTTCGCCCCTATTGGCAAAGGACAACGCGCCATGATTGTGGCACAACCCAAAACGGGAAAAACCATTCTGCTGAAAGATATCGCCAATTCCATCGCCGCCAACCACCCGGAAGTCTATCAAATCATCCTCCTCATAGACGAACGTCCGGAGGAAGTTACCGATATGCAACGAAGCGTAAAAGCCGAAGTCATCGCCTCCACATTCGACGAACCGGCTGACAAACACGTACGCGTAGCTAATATCGTCATCGAAAAAGCCAAACGCCTGGTAGAAAGCGGTCACGATGTGGTCATCCTGCTGGACTCCATCACACGGCTGGCACGCGCATACAATACCGTAGCCCCCGCATCGGGGAAAATCCTGTCGGGTGGTATCGACGCCAACGCACTGCAAAAACCAAAAAGATTCTTCGGCGCCGCCAGGAACATCGAAAACGGAGGCTCATTGACCATTATCGCTACCGCCCTTACCGAAACAGGGTCTAAAATGGACGAAGTGATATTCGAAGAGTTCAAAGGAACCGGGAATATGGAACTGCAATTGGACAGAAACATATCCAACAGGCGTATTTTCCCCGCCATAGACCTGATCAAATCAAGTACACGCCGCGACGACTTACTCCACAACCCCACTACCATCCAACGTATGTGGATACTTCGAAAATACCTGTCCGATATGAACCCGGTGGAAGCGATGAAGTTTATCAAAGAAAAAATAGAACGCACCCAAAACAACGAGGAGTTCCTCATCTCCATGAACGGGTAACCACAAACCGGATATCCCGCGAAAAAAAAAGATAGTCCCGGAATTTTCAGCAGTCCGGCTTTATTCCTTCATTCAGAAGGCTTTGCGGATTTCCTCTACCATATCGAGCCGTTCCCACGTGAACAATTCCACTTCGATATCCTCGGCTATGATACGCCCTTCGGTATAATCGAAACGTTCGAAATGCTTGGTAACTTTGCGCGGACTCCGTCCGAAATGCCCGTAAGCGGCGGTTTCGGCATATATGGGTTTCCGCAATTGCAGACGGCGCTCTATACCTGCAGGTGTCAGGTCGAACAATTCCGGAATACGCAATGCTATATTCCGGTCGCCGCCTTCTATGGTAGCCGTACCGAACGTATCGACATATATACTGACGGGTTCCGCCACACCGATGGCATAGGATATTTGTATCAACATTCTGCGGGCTACGCCTGCAGCCACCATATTCTTGGCGATATACCGGGCTATATACGCCCCGGAACGGTCCACCTTGCTCGGGTCTTTGCCCGAAAATGCCCCTCCGCCGTGCGCACCGTGTCCGCCGTAGGTATCCACGATGATTTTCCTCCCCGTCAATCCCGTATCGCCGTGAGGTCCGCCGATGACGAATTTCCCGGTAGGGTTCACCAACAAACGGTAACCGGAAAACAGCGGTTCCCATCCGGGATTTTCAGACAACAAAGCGGGAATAAGTATCTCACGTACATCCCTGCGAATGGTCTCCAACATAACCTCATCCTCCGGATGAAAGGGGTCGTGCTGGGTAGATAGCACCAAAGTATCCACCCTGACGGGACGGTGTGTGTCGTCGTATTCCACTGTCACCTGGCTCTTGGCATCAGGACGCAAATAGGTCATTTGCCGCCCCGACTTACGTATCTCCGCCAAGGTATATACCAGCTTATGGGCTATATCCAAACTCAACGGCATGTAGTTGCCGCTTTCGGCAGTGGCATATCCGAACATCATGCCTTGGTCACCGGCTCCTTGTTGTTCCGCCGTATCCCTGACCACTCCCCTGTTGATATCTTCCGATTGTTCGTGAATAGCAGACAAAACCCCGAGGGATTTGTAAGAGAAAAAATAATCGTCCTTCACATAGCCTATCCTTTTTATCGTATCCCGGGTGATACGCTGAATATCGACATAGGTTTTGCTGCGCACTTCTCCCGCCACCACCACTTGTCCGGTGGTCACGAGGGTCTCTACCGCTACTTTCGATTTGGGGTCGAAAGCTAAAAATTCATCCAACAGACGGTCGGAAATTTGATCCGCCACCTTGTCCGGATGCCCTTCCGACACGGATTCCGAAGTAAAAAAATAGGACATATCTTTTACACTTTTTATTATACAACAATGCCCTGCGAAGGATGAACCTTTGCGCCGTTTCGTACTCAAAAATGCTTCCGGGATTTCCTGTACTGCCAGGGGTACCGTTTTAGCATTTTTTCACGAGGTTGCAAGCAGGTTCAAATCTATCCTCACAATGACAAGGCAAAGGTAAGTAAAATATTCTTGCCAGAATACAATTACCGGTGTAAAACATTTAAACATGTGAGAAAGAACAGTTTGAACAGCATCCATTCTGTGATTTTCAGCTGACCCTTATATACACAATATCCATTACCTTTGTATCATAAAAAAATAACCGGAATGAAATTCATACGATACCAAATAAAAAACCACACGGGATGGCTCGAATTCAACCGGCCCGGCAAACACAATGCATTTCACAAGGAATTACTGCTGGAACTGAACGGGCTATTGGAACGCGAAAACCAAAACCCCGGGCTGCATTCACTCGTCATTACAGGCTACGGTGACAAAGCTTTCTCTTCGGGGGTGGACCTCAATGCACTGACGCAATTGGACAGTGTGGAAAAAGCGAGAGAGTTTGCCATGTTATTGGAAGATACTTCCGAAAAAATTTTCCGTTTTAGCAAACCGACACTGGCACTTATCAACGGAATCGCATTGGGAGGCGGGCTCGGTTTTGCCACTGCCGCCGATATTCGTATCATGAGTACAGAAGCCAAAATAGGCTATCCCGCCGTAAAACTCGGCGCCATACTGCCCGCCACTTGCACTTTATATCTCAATGCACTAATAGGAAAGGGGAAAGCTATGGATTTGCTCCTTACAGGAAAAATGCTCACCGCAGACGAAGCATTGGATGCCGGATTAGTAAATTATATCTACCCCCCGCAAGAGATAAAAGAACAAACCCTCCTCCTGTCAGAAAAAATCCTCGAAGGAGGACATTTGGCGCTAAACTATACAAAAAGAACCGTCAATTACAGCTTACAAAAAGAAATTGAATCGGCAAAAATATACGCCGCCGACAATTTCGCATTCCTCTCACAAACAGTAGAATGGAAAAAACGCATAAATGCTTTCGCACAAAGAAAAAAAATGAAAAAGGAATAATGACAGAACTCCCGTCTTCATCCACCGAAAAAGCTGTACTCATCGGCATCATTACCCGCGACCAAGACGCCGGCAAAGTAATGGAATACCTCGACGAACTCGACTTCCTGACCCGTACTGCCGGGGGCACCGCCGTAAAAAGATTCGTACAAAAACGCGAATATCCCGACCCGAAAACCTATCTCGGCAAGGGAAAATTGGAACAAGTGCGTAGTTTTATAGCCGGACACGGCATTGATACGGCTATCTTCGACGACGAACTCAATCCTTCGCAAATCAGAAACCTCGAAAAAATCTTAAATTGTAAAATCTTAGACCGTACCAACTTGATTTTGGATATTTTCGCCGCCCGTGCACAGACGAGTTACGCCGTCACACAAGTGGAACTCGCCCAATACCAATACCTGCTACCCAGACTTACACGTATGTGGACGCACCTGAGCAGGCAAAAAGGAGGTATCGGTCTCCGCGGACCCGGGGAAACGGAAATTGAAACAGACCGCCGTATCGTCAGGGATAAAATAGCCTTGCTACGTAAAAAATTACAAAGTATCGACAAGCAAATGGCAGTCCAACGCAAAAACCGCGGAAAGCTTGTCCGTGTGGCATTGGTGGGTTACACCAATGTAGGAAAATCCACCCTGATGAATATCCTGAGCAAATCCAATGTGTTCGCCGAAAACAAATTATTCGCCACCTTGGACACCACCGTACGAAAAGTGGTCATAGGCAACCTGCCGTTCTTACTTACCGATACCGTAGGTTTTATCCGCAAACTACCGCATCAACTGGTAGAATCCTTCAAATCCACCCTCGACGAAGTCAGGGAAGCCGATTTACTGCTACATGTTGTGGATATCTCTCACAAGAGTTTCGAAGATCATATCCGGTCGGTCAACAAAATCCTGGCTGAAATAGACAGTGCGGATAAACCCGTCATCATGGTCTTTAATAAAATCGATGCTTTTACCTTCGAAAAATACGACCCAGACGACCTGGTAAACGAAAAAACCAAAGCACATTACGACCTCTCCGACTGGAAAAAAACCTACCTGAACCGTCAAGGGGAAAATACCGTGTTCATCTCCGCCCATACCCGGGAAAATCTGAAAGAACTCCGGCAATTGCTATACGACAACGTACGCAAAATACACATCACACGATTCCCTTACAACGATTTTTTATATCCGGACATCGAAGTGGAATAAGTCCGCATTAATATTCCGTCACGGCAAATTCCAATACGGCATACGGCTTCGACGTACTGATGGAAGTAAATGCCGTGTATGCCTTATCGAGCAAATATCCGGGCATGAGCTCTTCCGATACCTCTCCGGGGGTAAAAGCCCCGTAGGTAATCACCCCCAAACAGTCGATATAATCATCGCCGGGATAATAATATACCGGGTCGTTCCACGCCTCTGGCGGGTCACCGCTGACATCGAAATGAAAGAACCAGGTAATATTATTGGCTTCCGCTTGCCGCGAAATGTCTATCAAATGCCGGTATGCATCCCTGAATATCTCGGGACCATCAGGATAAGCGGAGTCTCCGTATCCGTCCGTTTGTCCGGCGCCGTAATAACTTCCGTTCCACGGGAACCAGCTGCCGTTCATCTCCGTACCGAACTCCACGAGCAAAGGCACTCCGGTATCCCGCGCTTCGGAAAACCACTGGTACAACGCTTCATCGAACTGTCCGGAAATGATCTGCTCCAAATTCCACACGGGGTCTATCCCTTGCTCTTCAAAATCACTACGTGCCATCATCCGGATAAACGGCGTACGCCCCGCCTGTACGATCGTCTGAACATGCCCGTAAGGAAAACCCAATTCGTCCATCCAATTGTCGGAGAAATACACCCAAGCCAGCGGCACCCCTGTCAACGACTCATAATCCTGGATAGCCCCGTTGCCGACACAATCCTCTTCCCCGCAAAAACCGGGAAATGCCGACAGGTATTTCTTCCCCTCTACGGCGACGAGCTTACCGTCTTCGAAAACCGCCGTGTGGAGACAACAGTCCCGGGTTGCCATTTCGCGGAACGCTTCGAGTGAACCCGTGGAGGAATCCAAACGGAAATGCGTATCGTCGAAATCTTCATGCCAATATGAGAGGGCATATATTTCAGGGTATTCCTCTACGGTATCGAAAAATTCCCTTATCCATTCCGCCTTGTGCGAAATTTCCCCTTCCGTATGATCACGGCAGGACAGGAACAATAGCGGAACGGCAAGCAGTAAGAGTACCGGGTGTCTCATGATACGGGGTTCAATACTTTATGAGCAGTCTCTACTACCGTATCGATGATATGCCGGAAATGTCTTTCCTCTATCTCCGGATTCAATACCACCGTTCGCAAATAGATATTTCCCCGGATACGGGTGTAATTGAACAACATTTTACCCTTCCTTACGATTTGTGTCCTGATTTCCACATTGAGTTTGTCGAGCTCCCGTCCGTCACGGATATGCGGGGGCTTGTACCGGAAGCAGACTATCGAAGTGGCGGGGGTAGCATAGAGCTCCATTTCGGGATGTGAATCTATCATACGGGAAAAATCCTCCGCCGAGCGTTGCAGGCGTTCCACATGCTGCGACAAGCCTTTCTTACCGGCGTATTTCCACATGAGCCAGAGCTTAAACACATCCGGGCGCCTGCCGCCGCGCAGGGATTTTTGCCCCAAATCAAAACGGCTGTCTTCGTCGTGAAACAGGTAATCCGCTTCTACCGAAAACGCCCCGTTCAAAAGCCCCTGACGGCGTACGAGAAACGACGAAGTGGAAAGCGGCATACCCATGACTTTGTGAAAATTCCAAATGACCGAATCAGCCCGCTCTATTCCTTTTAGCTTGTTCCGGTATTCCGGGTGGAATAATTGGGCTCCGCCAAATGCAGCATCTACGTGATACCACAAGCCGAAACGTTCCGCCACTTCCGCTATCTCTTCCAGCGGGTCAATGCTTCCGGACTTGGTCGTACCGGCTATGGCGGTGACCATCAAGGGCTTCCTGCCATCCGCCATACTGCGTTCTATCGTCTCTTCCAAAGCCTTTGCGGTGATGACGGAATCTCCTCCCGACGGTACCGGATACAAGGCATCCTCCCCCAGCCCGAGGAACGACACCCCTTTGGTAAATGAATAATGAGCTTGGTCCGATACGAAAACTGCATAAGGCGGTGCGCCCGCCACCCCTGTTTTTCTCCACTGCTCCGAAGCCCGGATCAACGACAGATACATGGCATACATATTCGACAAACTCCCACCACCGGTAAATACCCCGTCGCCTTCTTTCCCCCATATTTCGACGGATAATGCGGCTATCACCTCACGTTCCATCAGGGTGAACACCGGTGCCACCTCATACGTATATACGGATGTGTTGAATACGGGCAGTAAGATGTCGGCAAGCCATGCCGCCTTCTGTACACTGCCGAACATTTGGTTCATAAAATACACACTGCCTGTCCGGATACTGTGGTGATATACTTTCTCCAACAACTCCACCAGCTCCGGTTCCGACAGCCCCTGTTCGCCTACTTTCAAGGCAATGCCATCGCTTAATTCTTCCGGTGAAAGCAACTCCGTATCCGAAACCGGTACGCCGGGCTCTTCCGAATATTTCCTGCGGATAATCTCTTCTACCTTTCTGAATAATTCATCCATAAAATAGTTTTACGATTCTACAAAGGTAATAAAGCTATCCGAAACGCATCATACGGGAAAATAAAAACCTTATATTTGTAGCAAATGTTACACAAATGGAGTCGATGCGGCGCACTTTTTATAACAAACTGATACTGGTTATATTAGTTATCGCTTTTGTATTTTACAACTATGCCGTTTATACGGGTGATGCACATATTGTATCACACCGCCTCTCCCGTGCAGCCATACGCGGGCAGGACATTTGGCAAAAGAACAATTGCAGCGCATGCCATCAGATATACGGATTGGGCGGATATTTGGGTCCTGATTTGACCAATATCCATTCACATCCTTCCAAAGGTCCGGAATACATCCGCGGGATATTGAACAGCGGGATACGTCACATGCCGGAATACCAATTCGGCGAACGGGAGAAAGAAGCTCTTACCGCTTTCCTCCGGGCAGTGGATTCCACAGGGTATTATCCTAACAAACAAGCCCGTTTTCTAAAAAACGGATGGGTAGAAATCAAAACCAAATGAAAGGAAAAAAATACATTTTATCGTTCCTGTTTCTCGCACTTGTTTCATTGTTCATTAGCGTTACAGGTGGGCTTTGGGCGTCATATCAATATCTCCATCCTGATTTTACCAAGGATTTTTGGCATTTTGCCAAGATCCGCCCCATTCATGTGGTATCGTCGGTATCATGGATAGTGCTTTCCGCCACGGGAAGTATTTATTATTTTCTGATGGCAAAAGAGGGGAAACGCGGCTTGTCGTTGTCGTTGATTAAATGGCATTTCTATATCTTTCTGATATCGGGGGCTGCCATTTACCTATCCATCATCACCGGCAAGGTAGGTGGGCGTGAATTTTTCGTATTTGCACCCGTGATTATGATAGGAATACTTGCCGGCTGGGTATTTTTTGCTGTCAATTATCTGAAAAATGCAAGATTACGCGCACAAGACATGCCTGTATATTACTGGATGTGGGGAACCGGTATGGTGTTTATGATATATCATTTGATAGAGGCGCACTTTTGGGTATTGCCATATTTCAGGGAGAATTTTATCCGCGATTTTACCATTCAATGGAAATCAGTAGGTTCGTTCGTTGGCTCATGGAATCAACTGGTTTACGGACTTTCCATCTATTTGATGTGTAAAATTAAGGGGGATGATTCATTGGCGCGAGGCAAGAAGGTGTTTTTCTTTTATTTTCTCGGGCTTGCCAATTTGATGTTCGGTTGGGCTCACCATATATACATTCTACCTACCCGCCCGTGGGTACGTATCACATCTTATCTGATGAGTATGACCGAATGGGTGATATTATTGAATATCATTTTCACCTTTATCAAGTCGATGAAAAGAGAGAAGCGCCGTCATCATCTCATCGCTTACAAGTTCATGCTGGCAGCTGACTTTTGGATATTTGTCAATTTGATACTCGCCTTGCTCATTTCCATCCCGGCTATCAATTACCACACCCACGGCACACACATCACGGTCACCCATACCATGGGGAGCATGATAGGCATCAATACGATGATTCTGCTATCGGCCATTCTCTATATCAGCTCCGGGTTGCATCCCGGGTTTTCGGTACGCAAGGGTTTGCAATACGCCTTTGCCCTGCTCAATATCTCATTGGCGGTATTCCTCATATCCTTGTTTATGGCGGGTATCGGAAAAAGCCGCTGGATGGCGGAGGATATGCCTGTACCGTTTGCCGTATTGCAAGACGGGCTGATACCGTGGTATCGAACGATGTTTTATTCTGGATGGGGAATATTCATTTCCCTTACATGGATTCTTATGCCTGCCGGCAAAATATTGATAAAGTATTTTTTCTCTACTTTGAAAGAAGTCATTCCGTCCGGCAGGGATGAATAGGCAAATTGCCGGAAAGGAACCTGTTCACATCCATGGGACTAATAGGCAAAATAGCCTTACTTTTGCCGTATGAAACAACAGGAAAAACACAAAGCCGGATTCGTCAATATCATCGGGAACCCCAATGTGGGAAAATCCACTTTGATGAACGCCATGGTAGGAGAACGGCTCTCCATCATCACCAAGAAAGCACAAACCACCCGCCACAGGATACTCGGCATCGTAAATACGGATTCGTATCAAATCGTATTTTCCGACACCCCGGGCATCATCAGCCCCGCTTATGAACTGCAAGAAGCCATGATGAAATTCGTCCAATCCGCTCTGGACGACGCCGATATTCTGATTTATATGGTGGAAACCGGTGAAAAAAAATTGCGCAACGAGAAATTTTTCCGGCGCATCAACCGTACGGATATCCCCGTGTTGGTTTTGCTCAATAAAATAGACAAATCCAGCCAAGAAACGGTCATGCGCGAAATGGCGTATTGGCGGGAAAAACTCCCGCAAGCCGAAGTCATCCCGGTATCCGCATTGGAAAGGTTCAATATCGACAAAGTGTTCGACCGTATCGTAGAGCTACTGCCCGAAGGTCCACCGTATTTTCCGAAAGACCAATTGACGGACAAAACCGAACGTTTTTTCGTCAACGAAAGCATCCGGGAGAAAATCTTACTGCATTACCGGAAAGAAATTCCCTATTCGGTAGAGGTGGAAACCGAGAGCTTCAAAGAAAGCGACCGGCTGATACGTATCCGTGCCGTCATCATGGTGGAGCGGGATTCGCAGAAAGGCATCCTCATCGGACACAAAGGGAAAGGACTCAAACGCGTCGGCAGTGAGGCGCGGAAAGATTTGGAAAAGTTCTTCGGAAAGAAAATCTTTCTCGAACTCCATGTAAAAGTGAACAAAAATTGGCGCAAAGACAAGGACAAACTACGCCGGTTCGGATATGAGTCCTGATCCGGCATATGCTAATCAAGATTCTGCCGTAAAACCCTGGTTGTCAGCACCGCCATTGCAGCAAAGCGACTCCCGGAGCACCTTGTCATTCCGGATGAGCGACGAGGAACGAGGAGTGAGGAGGAACCTTTCCAATAAAAGCAAGAGTAAAAACCAAAAGATTTCTCACTCCGCTACCGCTCCGTATCGAAATGACACGCGCGACTGTCATTCCGAACGAGCGAGGCACGAGTGAGGAGGAATCTTTTCAAATAACCCAGGAATAATAATCAAAAGATTTCTCCCTCCGGTCGAAATGACATGCGCCAACTATCAACTAATAACTATCCACTCAAAACTATCAACCAGACTCTACAATACGTCGCACTCCCGAATCCCCAATATAGACTATCAGAGCTTTATCTACCTGTTTTCCGGTTTGTTCGAGCAGGCGGGCATAATGGTCCACTTGCTTGCGGTGGGACTCTATGGGTTCTCCGGTTTTATAATCAATAACTACCCATTTGCCGGAAGGCAATAAAACAAGGCGGTCGGGAATGTGTAACTCCCCGCCGGAATCGACGATTTCCCTCTCATTGTACACAGTAACACCTTCTGAAAAATACGGGGCTAATCCGGGGTGTCCGGTGACATGGTGCAATATTTCGCGCATTTGACCAAATTCCAAATCCGTCTGCAAACCGGGGTCGAAACGGTAATGTTCCAATGCCAAATCTATATCCTCACGGGTATGGATATATGATAAGATTTTATGAATAACTTTTCCTTTTCGAGCGGGATGCAACTCCGTGTCCGGTGTTTTTTCATCGAATTCCGGCATCAGGTACTTATCGTGATAAGATAGTGAATACGAATACAAAACCTTGTCAGCACCGGGCGTTTCCTCCCCGGCAACAGACAATAGCGCTACCTCATCACCGAAAGAATATGAACGGCTTTCCGCATTCCACACACCTATGTTTTTCAAATATTTTTCCAACAAGTCCGCATAAGTGCCGGACCTTATCTTCCTCTTGTAATCCATAACGGCATACAGCCGTTCTTCCGCCCGTGTAAAGGCAACATACAAATTGTTCAAATTATCAAAAACGGCTTTTTCTTCACCTGTACGGTAGAGGGCTTCCCCTTCGCCCGGAAGGTAAGAAAAGGATTTGGTAAGGGGAACGAGAAAACTATCGAAGCCTTCCCATTCCGGGTCTTCGCGCACCGGAAGCCACACATACCCGCCTTTTCCCGATAAGCTTTCATTGTATGCCATGATGACCACGGGAAACTCCAATCCTTTGGCTTTGTGTATGGTCATAATATTTACCGCCTGCTTGTTCCGGGTCAGTGGCAAGGCTAATTTATCTTTCTTGGTTTCCCAGAATTCGAGGAAGCCTGACAGTGATCCGCCGTATCTCTGTTGGTAAGAAAATACTTCTTTGGAGAACCCCAGCAAATAACCATTCGCCGTAACCGAGGTATTGAGGTGAAAAGCGTGAATTATATATTCCACACCTTCATACAGGGTATAACTTCTGAATATCCCCGCATCAAAATCCAAATCCAATTCTTTCAATCCGTCAAAAAATGAATTCTCATCCCCGGTCAAATGCCCGGAAACAAAATCGTGCAGGGGCATCTCCTGTGCAGTATGTCCGTGCAAGAAATACAACATTTGCAAACGGTAAAAAGGTTCTCCGGTATAAAGGAGTGCATATAAAGTATGGATGATAAACCGGACGGCAGCGTGCTTGTTTAGTTTCAAACTCTCCGGGGAAGCCACTTCGACACCTTTCCCGGTAAGATATTCCGCCAATCCGGCAGCCTTCTTGTTGGTTCTTACCAATATACAAATATCCCCGGGCTGGTACATATCCGTCAATTCTTCAACCAACCGGTGTACGGCATCAGGCACCGGCGGGGGGGCATCATCGGGTTGGGATTCCGTATCGATAAAATCTATGCGGACATATCCGCCTGACGGTTGGACAGGTGTTTGCTCCACTGTCCGGGCGTACAATTGGTAGTATTCCCCGTTCGTAAGTACTTCTCCGGCACAAAATTTAAAAAAACGGTTGTTAAATTCTACGATTTCCCGTAAGCTCCGGTAATTATTCGACAGAACGACGACATCTTTTTTCCGTACGAAATCAGAAGGCAATCCGGGGTCGGACAGGTGTATGAACTGTTCCGGTTCTCCCCCGCGCCATCTGTATATGGATTGTTTGGCATCCCCTACCAACATCAAGCTCCCACCTGCTGACAAAGCCTCGCCGGCAAGGTATTTCATATTATCCCATTGCACCAATGAGGTATCTTGCATTTCGTCGATAAAAAAATTCCTCAACTTCACACCCAACCGTTCATAAATATAAGGTACAGGGTGCGAACGGATATGGCGGGATATCATTCCGTTGAATTCTCCGAGCAACATTTCATTACGTTCTTCCAACAATAGTAACATCTCCCGGTATATCGACGAAAGCGAAGCCGTCAAGGGAACCGCCTTTATCAATAATGAATAATATATCTTATCCCTGCCCAAAGCGATGATACGGTGGTAGTCGTCATAAAGTTTACGGAGGATTTCCCCATCGTGATCGAGGTGTTTGAGACCCGCTTTTTTCAATATTTTCCCCCGTTCTATCCTTTTTGATACGGATTGTCTTTTCAATTCATCCGTCACATCGGCAGAAACCGAAACTTTCTCGAAAAACATAGGCAAAGCCCTGTAGTCATACCATGCCGGATCACTGTGTGCCATCAAATATTCCAAAGCACCCGAAGCAATCCGCTTTATCTCTTTATTCAGACGGTTAATACGCGAAAATAATACCTTTTGCATTCTGGAAAATCCGGAAGTATCCTTGTCGATATACTTCGATAGTTCATATTTGTAAGAACCGGATTCCAGCATCTTGGCGAATTTTTCGAGTTCTCCCCGTATATTCCATGACCGGTCCTCATCTATCAGATGCTCTACAAATCCCAATAAAATACCCGAAAGCGCTTTGTCCTCTTTCAAAGTATCCAACACACGGATAACAGCCTCTTTCCGGTACACCTCTTCGTCCAAAGTAACTTCGAAATCCTGACGCAAATGAAAATCCCGGGCAAATGTCCTGATAATCCCATGGGTAAATGCATCAATGGTATGAATACGTAAATCATCGTAATTCAGAAAAATATTCTGCAATATCCTCCCTGCACGCCGGGACAAAGTATGAGCATCCAACCCCGTCATGCCCATTATTGCTTCCCGCATAGGTGAAGGCTCCCCTCTTTCGATTTCCTGCAAGCTGTCGATGATACGGTCTTTCATCTCCTGTGCAGCTTTATTCGTAAAAGTTATAGCAAGGATGCGACTGAAATACCCCGGGTCGGAACGGTTCAGCAACAAATACAAATATTCACGCACCAACGAAAAAGTCTTCCCACTGCCGGCGGAAGCTGAATAAACGGTATAATAAGAGTTTTCTGGCAAATGACAATTCTTTATGAAATGAAAGACAAACAAAGTTACGGTATTTTCCTTAATATCCGGGAACAGCCGGAAATTACAAAGGCTGTGTGTTCAGAAAATTCCGGCAGAAATTTTCGACGGTGTCATAGACAAATACCGGAAAAGGACAAAATATGTGGATATATTTTTTCCAAAACCTGACCGATATCAGGCGAAAAAAAAATTCAAATAGTAAATTTGGCTCACCAATTTTTGAAATCATAATCCGGTATGAAAACCTATAACATCATTGTCCTCGTCAAGCAGGTTCCCGACACGCGGAATGTGGGTCCCGGCGCGATGAAACCCGACGGTACGGTAAACCGCGGTAAGTTGCCCAGCATATTCAACCCCGATGACCTGGCTGCACTGGAAATGGCATTAAAAATCAAAGACGCTCATCCGGGCTCCCATGTGACGGTGCTGACCATGGGCCCTCCCAAAGCAGCCGAAATCATGAGAGAATCCCTGTACAGGGGTGCCGACAAAGCCATATTGGTATCCGACAGGCGTTTCGGTGGAGCCGATACTCTCGCCACCAGTTATACTTTGGCACAAGCCATAAAGAAAATCGGAGATTACGATTTGATATTCGGCGGACGCCAAGCCATTGACGGAGATACGGCACAAGTAGGTCCGCAAACCGCCGAAAAACTCGGCTTGCCACAAGTGACTTATGCCCTGGAAATAACAGATATCGGCGAGTCCCACATCGATGTACGCCGCAAGATAGACCACGGTACCGAATTGGTACGCGCACCTATACCCTGTTTGCTTACCGTTCACGGGGAAGCCCCGGCATGCCGCCCACCCGTGGCAAAGAGGGTGATGAAATACAAATATGCGCGGTCAGCTTCCGAAATGTCCAAAGCGAATGATACGGTACGCCACCGTATCGAATTATATCCGGAACTCACTATCCACGAATGGAACGTTGAAGCCATAGACGCCGACCCGTCCCGCATCGGATTAGCCGGGTCACCCACCAAGGTAAAAAGCGTCGAAAGCGTGGCGTTTACCGCTGCCGAATCCAAACGCTTCGATGCCACCGCAGAGGATATCGACAGGCTCATCGTGGAATTAATTGAAAAACACACCATTGGATAAACGCATAAAACATTCGTAATGAAAAACGTATCGGTATATTGTGAAATACAAGACGGACAAGTCGCATCCATCAGCCTCGAACTGTTATCCGCCGGCAAGAAGCTGGCTGAAAAATTGGGCGTACAGCTCGAAGCCATGGTATTCGGTGCCAAGACCGGAGGAGTGGAAAAACAAATCGCCAAATACGGCGTGGACACCATATTCACCGCTACCGACCCGCGCCTGGAACCCTACACCACCCTTCCGCATGCCGCCCTCGCCATTCATGTATTGCGCGAACACGACCCGCAAATCGTACTGTTCGGAGCCACCGCCACCGGTAGGGACTTGGCTCCGAGGGTAGCCTCGGCTATGGGCTGCGGACTTACAGCGGACACCACCATACTCGATATCGGTGACCACTATGTGTCGAAAGAGAAAAAAACCTACGAAAACCTACTCTACGCCATCCGCCCCGCCTTCGGCGGAAGCATCATCGCCAATATCATCAATTGGGAAATGCACCCCCAAATGGCGACTGTCAGGGAAGGCGTAATGAAAAACGAAATATTCGACGAAAATTATACTAGTGAGATAATCGCTCTACCCGTCGAATCACTACTCGACGAATCGCATTTCACCGTTCAAATTCTCGAACGTCACGTAGAGGAGAGTAAAGTGAACCTGAAAGACGCCCCCATTATCATAGCCGGAGGCTATGGAGTGGGATCCAAAGAGAACTTCAAACAATTGTTCGAACTGGCGGAACTACTCGGCGGTGAGGTCGGCGGGTCCAGGGCAGCAGTCGATGCGGGATTCATCGACCACGACCGGCAGATAGGGCAGACGGGCGTAACGGTACGTCCCAAACTGTACATCGCCGCCGGCATATCCGGAGCCGTACAGCACACTGCCGGTATGCAAGAATCCTCGCTGATCATTTCCATCAATTCCGACCCTCATGCCCCAATCAACGAAATAGCGGACTATGTCATCACCGGTGACCTGAACAGGGTCATCCCCGAAATGATAAAAGCTTATAAGAACAACACCAAATAAATAATACGCAACACAAATGAGCAATTATTATAAAGACACACCCGGATATAAATTCCACCTCACCCACCCGCTGATGCAAAAAATCGTACAACTCCGCGAACGCGATTTCAGCGAAGCGGACACTTGTGACCATGCCCCCGCCGATTTCGACGACGCCGTCGATTCGTACGACAGGGTACTGGATATCGTCGGGGATATCTGTGCACGTACCATCGCCCCCAACGCCGAATCCGTCGATATCGAAGGTCCGCGCATCGAGAACAACGAGGTCGTATATGCCCGCGGAACCCGTGAGAACTACGACGAACTCTACCGCGCCGGGCTGATAGGTATGACGCTGCCACGAAAATACCAAGGGCTCAATTTTCCCATCGTCCCCTATGTCATGGCGGGGGAAATGATAGCACGTGCCGATGCGGGATTTGCCAATATCTGGGGATTGCAAGACTGTGCGGAGACCATCTACGAATTCGGCTCCGACGAACAAAAAGAAAAATACCTGCCCCGGTTCAACCGCGACGGGGACACGGCTGCCATGGTACTGACCGAACCCGATGCCGGCTCCGACCTGCAAGCCGTCCAACTCAAAGCACACTACGATGAAAAAGCCGGCGTATGGCGTCTCAACGGCGTAAAACGCTTCATTACCAACGGCGACGCCCATATCTCCCTCGTCCTCGCACGGTCGGTAGAAGGCACCCAGGATGCAAGAGGACTGTCCATGTTCATCTACGACAGGAACAACAAGGCAGTAGAAATAAGACACTTGGAGAAAAAATTAGGAATAAAAGGCTCCCCGACCACCGAGTTGGTATTCAAAAACGCACCCGCCGAACTCGTAGGAAGTGAAAAATTCGGACTCATCAAATACGTAATGTCCCTGATGAATTCGGCACGTCTCGGCGTAGCCGCCCAATCGGTGGGAATATCCGAAGCAGCATTTCGCGAAGCGCTGAAATATGCACACGAACGCAAACAATTCGAAAAACCCATTATCGAATTTCCGCCCGTCTATGAAATGCTGACCAATATGAAAGCCCGTATCGATGCCCTCCGGTCGATACTCTACGAAACGGCGAGATTCGTCGATATAGTCAAAGCCTACGAGGATATATTCCGCGAAAGACGCCCCGAACGCGAGGAACGCATGGAGATGAAACATTACCACAAACTCGCCAATGTATTCACCCCACTCATCAAGCTCATGGGCAGCGAAGCCAGTAACGAAATCGCTTACGAATCACTGCAAATTCACGGTGGAACAGGATTCATGAAAGACTTCCCCATCGAACGCATCTACCGCGATGCACGGATTACCTCCATCTACGAAGGTACTTCCCAGCTGCAAGTAGTCGCCGCCATCAAAGGGGTGACTACGAATGTGTTCGACGAACAAATAGCTCATTACGACGCTCAAATTCCGGATACATACGGCGATTTGCGTGCTACCCTCCGGGAAATGACCACCCGCTACAAAACAGCCAAAGACAAGGTAATGCAAGCCGGATGCGATGACTATCTCGACTTCCACGCCCGCAGACTCGTGGAAATGGCCGGCAATATCCTGATGGGGTACATCTTACTCATCGACGGAATGCGGGAGGAACACTACATCCGCCCGGCACAGGTATTCATCCCCTTCGCCGGAGCGCGTAATGCCGCAAAGTTTCATTTTATCGAACACTCTTCCTGCGAGGATATGGAAAAATACAGGGAAATAACCGTTCAAGAATAGCATACTATGAAAAGAACATTGCTCATTTTCGTTTTGCTCACCGCCTTGTGGTCATGTGACGACAGCCCGAAAGACAAAACCGGCGAATCCGCCGTCCCGCTATTGAGCCTGGCGGAATTCGATGCCAAAGCCGGGGATTATGTAGGAAAACCCGTCATGGTACGGGGAATAGTCGATCATGTCTGCAAGCACGGCGGAAAGAAAATCCTGCTGGTGGACGACCACGGTGAAGTACACGTAACTTCCGGCACCCGCTTCGACGAAGCCCTCGTAGGTGAGGAACTCGAACTGACGGGTAAAGTGGCGGAATTCCGAGTAGATGAATCCTATATATTACAGAAAGAGGAGGACTACATTACCGACCATAAAGAAGGGAAAACCAGCCAGGAGATATACGACCAAAAGATGAAACAATTGCAATTCTTCAGGGATTCCATGAAAACAGCAAAGACCGACCACCTGTCTTTCTATTCGTTGGAATACATTTCCCATGAAGTAATAAGCGGTAAAGATAAAGGATAATCCCCCACTCGGACTGTAAACCGAACCAACACATGAAAACATTACGAAAGTGGAGCAGGATATTGCATCGCGATATCGGATATTTTTTCATAGGAACCACCTTGATATATGCCCTGTCGGGCATTGCGCTGAACCACCTGAACGACTGGAACCCGAATTACAGCGTCAAGATAAAAAAATTCCGCACCGGTATCCCACTGGACAAAGAGCACATTTCCGGCGAAGCCGTAGGAAAGTTAGTAGCAGAAGTAACACCGTACAGCGGCTATAAGAAGTACTATTTTCCGGAGGAAAACATATTGAAAATATTTCTCAAAGGCGGGTCATCCCTGGTGGTCGATACCAAAACGGGAGAAGGCAGAGCGGAATTTCTACGAAAACGCCCCCTGTTCTACCAGGTCAATTACCTGCACTACAACCCCCACAAATGGTGGATGTGGTTCTCCGATTTGTTCGCCGTGGCATTGATATTGCTCGCCCTTACATCGTTTTTCATGGTGAAAGGCAAAAAAGGCATTTCGGGCAGGGGAGGTATTTATACGGCTATCGGTTTTCTGGTTCCATTATTGTTTTTGTGGTTTTTGTTATAATCCGGAACGAAAAGACATCGGCAAGCATACATACACCCGTTTCCGGCGAACCGGATTACCGGCTAAAGTGCTAATTGTAGCATATATTACAAAATTATTATATTTGCCCCGTATAACTGTAACATTAGAGACATGAACAAAAGAAATTTCATTTATTCCGGAATTGTACTGTTGACCCTTGGTGTGATTTTATCATTCTCATTTTCAAGGAATGATAATACAATTGCAAAATATGTCCCGGCATCTTCGCAAATCCAAACATCCAAATGCGGCTCCGGAGGAGAAGCTGAAAGCACCACCGGTAAAGCCATCGAAAAAGCCTCTTGCAACCCGGCTGATTGCAAAAAAAAGGATTGCAAAAAAGAAAACTGCAACCCTGCTGAATGCAAAGGCAAGTCGAAAGACGGTTGTAAGACCAAAAAATCCTCTTGTGAAGGCGCCAAAAAAACAAGTTGTGAAGGCAAAAAGTCTTCTTGCAAAGGAAAAAAGAAATCCTGTAAAGGAGAAAAAAGCAAATAAGTAGCTTGCTGTTTTCATTTTCCGGGTGTTTTTCGTTTATTGGGAAGCACCCGGTTTTTTTTTACAAAAATATCTCATAACTACAAAAGATTTCTCACTCCGCTACCGCTGCGTATCGAAATGACAGGGTGCGTGTCATTCCGACAGAGCGACGAAGGAGCGACGAGGAATCTGTTCAAACAAAGCGAAAGATTTCTCCCTTTGGTCGAAATGACAAC
>CAZQPD010000198.1:0-6881 GCA_964595235.1 uncultured Polaribacter sp. | reverse complement strand
AACGGCATACATAACCGAAAGTGCCAGGGCGGCTACCAGCACCGGTATGCCGTCGATATCTTTCGTGCTCATGAGTATAATAACTCCCGCCAGTGACCCCAGCCCTGCCGCATGTTCCACTACCGGAACTTCGCGGATTCTACGCCGCAATTCCCCGCGAGTGAACTTCATCCCCTCGAAAAGCCGTATTCCGTAGTATCCCGATACGGTAAGCAGGAATGCCAGTATGATTTTACCGGTTGAAACTTCTACACCGGCTGTCCGTGCATTAATCAATATGAGGAAAACGGCGGTCAGCCCTATATGGATGTTGGTGGAAAGATATGTCGAGAGAATTTTTTTCACCTGTCGGCTTGATTAGATATGGCTGAAAATCACTTATATTGCGTGTTTGAGCGTTTTCCGGCTTATTCATTTTTTTAATAATACGGATTGTACTCGAAGCTCACGCGCTTACGGTCGTACCATTGTACCCTTTCGAGAATGTCTTCTATTTGTTTTTCTTCGGTTTCGGTATCTTTCATGACCACATTTATCGAATACAGGTATTTACCTACCGAAATGGGGTCCATATCTTCCCGCTTGAAGGCAATGGCATGCATCTTCCAGGGGTTGGCATCTTTCAGATAATTGTTTTTTATTTTTTTGGTTTTGAATACATAGGCGCGGTATGGTTTATCGTGAACCAGAATGTCCCGGCTGTCCAGATAGACGATGGTGTCGGTTTTTTCATTGAAAACATCTTCGTCGGAGAACAGCATGCTTTCGGCTATCGCCCGTTGGTTGGCGAACTCGCGGGGGAATTTGCCGAGTTTGCCGTATTCTTTGAGGTCGTAATATAATAACCACCTTGTTTTTAAGTCGTTTACGACAGAGTCCAGCATATAGGACGGATATGCCTCGTTGTAGTTGATATGAAGGGCTACTATCTTTTCCCTGATGCGGTTGTCATCGGCTTTACCGGCTTGATGCAGGAATTCACGGATGTTTTTTTCTTTTCTGAAAGGGTAGAGCAAGCTGATGAAATGATTGAGTTGTTCTATATTGAGCTCTTTGCCGTAATGGTAGTGATCGTCATCGCCGGTATAGGTGTCGCTGGTAACTTTTTTTAGGGCTATTTTGGCTTCGGTCAATAGTTGGCGGCGGAATTTTTTATAGTGTTTCTTATTGATATATCCGCTGTCTTTCAGTACCGAGAGTTGGTAATAGATGGGTTCTTTGTATTCGGATACCGTAGTGAAATCCAGAAGTCCGGGAAACAGGTTTTTGGCTTGTGGCAAATGGTCGTTTATCCTGTCGAACAGGTCGGAAATATCCGATTCGTCTGTGGTGATTGGCAGGTCTTTTTCGAGCAATTCCAGTATTTTTTTGTAGAAATTCTCCCGGTTCGATGCCAGTCCGTTTAGTATGGCTAATTGCAGGTAAGAATTGTCGTAGGATGCCGTGTATAAGGAATCCAGAAAATCAAGCGTACCCGTATCGTCTTTGTCTATTTGTCCGGCGATATTTTCCACCAGGAAGTTTCGTATCTTTTGTTTGTCCTTCGGAAAATGAAAATCCCGGATGAAACGGCGAAGCAAGCCGAAATGCGAACGGCGAATGTCCAGTATGCGGTAGGTGTCGAAAACGAGGCTGTCGTTCTGACGCAGTGCTTCGAGGAAAGCGGGGATTTTATCTTCCAGGACGTCTTGTCCGAGCAGGGTGTCGTATGGTGTGAATGATTCATAGAACTGCTTGACGAATTCACTGGGTTCGTGCAGGCTGTCTGTAAGGGTGCGGAGGCTGTATTTTCTGTCGTGTGCGAGGATTTTTTTGAGCCAAACGGACCTTCCGGTCAGGGTATCTGTAAACCGTGCTTCGAGATAGGGATAACCACCCGGCAATGTCGAATTGTGGTGGCTCTTGACGATAAAACTCAAATTTTTCTCATAGTATTCCAATGTCGTATTCCACAGGCTGTCCAGATTTTCGTAGCTTGCATAGTCGTTGAATTTGTAGAAGTCCACGCTGATGCTTTCGTTGGCATCCGACAGGTAGATATTATCGCGCGAAAAACCCATATATGGTTTGTCTTTTTCGGTTTTTTCACGGTTCGAATAGTAATTGGTATAGGTATCCGGAGGTATGACAGGCATTTTGGCGCTGAAATACAGACTCGTATCTTTATGCATTTCGAAGGGTTCGAAATAAGTAGGTGTCTGAATTTCGAAGGAGTCGAAATAAGCATTTGCCGCTTGCGGTTCTTTGCCGAGCATTCCCAGCAGGAAATAGTGATTGCCCCGTATCCGTGTCATCAGGTAGAGGCTGTCCCCCTTCTGTGCGTCGAATTGTGCCGCGGAGCGGTAGGTGGGGTCTCCCGTAGAGGAGAACGTGCCCCCGTCCGGTACATCCAGTTTTAGTTTTTCGTAAAAACGCCGTTGAATCTGTGTGAGTTCGAAGCGGTCTTCTTCGAGGTACTCCACATCGTTAATCAGCTGTTCTACCATGAAATAGTAATTGTCGCGGTTCCGGTCTATCCCTTCGATGATTCTCCTGCCGAAATGAGCGGGGTTGTCGAAACTGTGCAGTGCAGGTACTTTCAGCGTATATTCGTGATGAGGCGGTTCGATGCGTACGAAATCCTCTTCCGGCAGGTCGAAGCGGATGGATTCGAATACTTCATCGCCGTACTGCGATACGAAGCCTTTCTTTCCTCCCATTTTGACCACGATAAGTTCCAGCGGGGTATAGACGAACAGGTATCTTTGGTCGTCTTTTTCTTTGGTTTTGTTTCTCACTTCGATGGCGGGAAAGCCGTCTATTACCGTTTCCTTTTGCGACAGGATTTTGCCGTGTGTGGCTTCGTATATCATCCCTTTTACCGTTTCGAAGGTGATTTTTTTCGTTTTGTTTAGCGGGTTGAACAGGTGTATCCGGGTGACGATGACATAAGCGCCGTTGTCCAAATCAGGGCTGATGAACACCCGGTATGCTCCCAGGTTGATTTCCGTAAAGGCGGAAGGGGCTTTCAGCGAGAACAATCCGTCATCCATAGTATATGTACGGTAGGCTTGCTTGTGGAAAGTGGATTCTATCTTCTCCCTCATTTGTTTTGCTACGCCGGTTCGTTCCGACGTATAGGGCACGACGGTATAGCCCATGCGCCGGAGGATTTCGATGGAACCATTCTCTCCCGGCAAATGTGCAGCGCCTATTCCGGCGAATATGCTCCGCCCGGTATGTTGCATCAGTGAGTCCAAGGTCTGCATCATATTGTAGTTTCTGATGCGTAGCATGTATTTGAGGTGGTGTTCCGTGTAGCCTCCTGTCATGATGGAATCTATCACATCCAGGTCCCGTCTGCGGTAAGCGTCTTCGAGTAACTCGTTGTATTCGCGGTCTTCGAGTTTTTTTTGCAGCCAAACCGAAGGTTTGGTTTTGATGGAATATATTTGTGATCTGCTGACCAGATAATTGGACTCTTCCACATCTTCGAGTGAATAAGCGGGTTTTTCGAACTTTTTCCCGGCTTGGTATATAAACATATCCAGATAGGTATCTTCTTCGAGATTTCGCTGGCTCTCCATACGGTACAGTATGGCGTTGAGAAAAAAGTCTTGCGAACCGAGCAGTTGGGTTATTTCCAATACCTCCGGGCTCTTTATCTCGAAAGCATTGCGGTAAAAACCTTCCCCGTCGAATATAAGCCTGTATGCCAAGCTGGAACGGAATTCAGGAGAGCGGTTGATGTAGTCCAACCACGTATCAGGGGTGGATTCTACCGCTACGGCATCAGCATTGAGCAATGCCTCGTAAAAAACATCATCCAGCCGGTAGGCAATCTTACGGCTTACATGCATGGTACCGTAGAGATACGAAGGCTTTTCCAATCCGTTCCCCGTGATTTTCCATAGCAGGCTCGGGTATTTTTTTTCCGGAATGCTGTCTTTTGCAGTCAGGAATTGAACGGAAAACATCGTAAGGATAAGGAGGATAGCTGTGGAAAAATGTCTGTGTATCATTATGTTATCGTGTTGATAATAAGAACTGTTAAAAATTACAATATTACAAAAAAAAGTAAGTTCCCGCATTTTTCCGGTATTCCGCAGTGTTCCGGTACTTTTCAGCCGGTGTTTTTTCCGTCCGGCGGGAACACCGTTTTTTTATCGTCCGATTTCCCGGACAAATTCGTACTTTTGGCGGGAAAAACCACAGATGATGAAACCACCATTTTTCCGGATGCTATTCCTTATGTCGTGGCTGGCGGTAGCTTTGACATCTTGCCGGGAGCAGGCGCCTGCCGGCAATTTTGTCCTGCACGGACACATCAAGGGTCTGACCAAAGGGACGGTATATATCAGCCGGTTGAAAGATTCCGTTTTTGTCCCGGTAGATTCCGCCACTGTCATCGGTAAGAGTGATTTTACCCTGTCGGATGATTTGTCCGGTCCGGAAATTTATTATTTGAAAATCAAAGAAATACCAGGAGATTCCTTGCTTATTTTCGCCGAGCCCGGCGAAATGAGAGTAGAGGGGAACCTCAAATATTTTTTTATAAAAAATAACGTTTCGGGTTCCGAAAACCACCGTCTGTTGGAGGAGTATAAAGAAATGATTTCGCAGTTTAATTCCAACGAGTTGGAACTGACCAAAGCCTATCTGCTCGCCCAAAGGGATGCCGACAGTATCCTGATGGATTCCCTGAACCGCCGCTACCGCGGATTGCTCAAACACAAATACCTCTACACGGCTAATTTCGCTGTAAAACATTCCGGCAAAGCCATAGCCCCGTATTTGGCACTCACCCGTCTGTACGATGCCGATACCCGGTTGCTCGATACCGTCTATCGGTCATTATCCGGGCGTATCAAACAGTCCAAATACGGCAAACAACTCGAAAATTACCTCACCTATCTCAAATCCGGACAAAATATCTGATACCTTGGAACCGATTTCGCATTTCCATACCGTTTTTTTGTCGTTGGGGAGCAACCTCGGTGACAAGTTCGGGAATTTGAGCATGGCTTGTGGGAAATTATCCGCCAGAGCCGGGGTGTTATGGGATGTATCGCCCGTCTATCGGACGGAGTCATGGGGATTCGAAGCTCCCGGATTTCTGAATATTGCCGTGATGCTGAAAACCCCCTTTTCACCGGACAAACTATGGCAGATTATCCGCGAAATAGAAAGGGAATCCGGGGGGCGGAACCCGGGTCCCGGTTACCAATCGCGTTACCTCGATATCGATATTTTGTACTACGATGACCGGATAGTCCATACCGGTGAATTGGAAATCCCGCATCCGAAAATACCTCTGCGGAAGTTCGTATTGGTACCGTTGTACGATATCGCCCCCGCTTGGGTACACCCCGTTCTGAAAAAGACCACCGGCGAAATGTTGGAAGCAACGGGAGACGGTGCACGTGTAGAAACGTACGGTGAGTCTATCCCTTTCGAACGGAGCCTGCATTCCGGATACCAATACATTGCCATAGAAGGAAATATAGGTGCGGGAAAAACCACACTTACCCATTTGCTCGCTTCTGATTATAATGCCAAAACCGTATTGGAACGCTTTGCCGATAACCCGTTCCTGCCGAAATTTTATCAGGACAACGAACGTTATGCCCTGCCGTTGGAAATGAGTTTTCTCGCCGACAGGTACCAGCAGCTCTCCGACGACCTGTCTCAATTCGACCTGTTCAAGACCTTCATCATCTCCGATTATTACATTTTCAAATCCCTGATATTCGCCGGGGTTACACTTCCCCACGACGAATATACGTTGTACCGTAAGATTTTCAATATCATGTACAAGGAGATAATCAAACCCGATTTGTATATTTACTTGTACCAGAATACGGACAGGCTGCTGGAAAATATCAAAAAAAGAGGCAGGGAATACGAGCAGCAAATCACGGCGTCATACCTCAAACAAATCCACGATGCGTATTTCCGTTTTATCCATTCCCAGCAGGATTTGAACACCTTGGTCATCGACGTTTCCGGATTGGATTTTGTAGCCCGCCCGGAGGATTATTGGCATATCATTCAAACCATTAAAAATCACAACCCCAAATAAAACCTGCATTATGGATAAATTCCGGCGTTTTATCAAAAAGAGGTATTCCGACATCCTGTTCGGTATTCTTATTTTGCTGCTTATCATTCCCCGTACCAGGGTATATTTTCTCCGTATAATGTCATTTGCGCCCGGTGTGGAAGCTACCGGAGAAAGGAGAAACGCCGGAGACTTCCATTGGAATCTGAAAGGGCTCAATACGGCGGATTATTCGTTCGAGCAAGCCCGGGGCAGGGTGGTGCTGGTGAACTTTTGGGCTACCTGGTGCATGCCCTGTGTGGCGGAAATGCCCAGCTTACAAGCATTGTATGATGATTATGGCGACAAGGTGGACTTTATCCTGGTGACTACCGACAGCGAGGAGAAAACCTTGAAATTTCTGAAAGAAAACGGCTATACTTTACCGGTATATCACGCGATAAACAGCGCCCCGGATGCATTTGATACACGGACCATCCCGAGGACTTTTCTACTGGATAAGAAAGGCGATATCGTGATAGATGCAGGTAGGGCGGACTGGAATACGCGTAAAGTGAGAAAGTTATTGGATGATTTGTTGGCAGAATGATGATTATTGCCCGCCGGAAAATATCCGGATAATAGTTTTTGAGTGGATAGTGTTTAGTTTTTAATTGATAATTGGGTTCTGCTGAAAATCACAAGGGCAGAGCGTTGAGAAATGTCCGGTGGGCATTTCTAACCAGTGAGCCAGCTTGCTGCGCCGGCGAAATTAACGCGTTTTTATTGAAGGATATAAATCCAAGACTTTTTGGCTAAAACCTCGATTATTCTTGCGTTTTACTATTGATATTATTTCGTA
>CAZQPD010000197.1:0-5498 GCA_964595235.1 uncultured Polaribacter sp. | reverse complement strand
AAAAAAAAAGATGCCGGAAAGCCTTGCGGCTTTCCGGCATCCTATATTCAATTGCCTCTTACTTTCTAGTGCGTTTTCCCGGTTTGGATTTCGACATCCCCGCTGATTTTTCCGGATGCGACCGGTGTGAGCGAGATGTTCCGGAACTCCTGCGGGAATATATTTTCCCTTGTGAACGGCTGCTACGGCTTCGTTTCGCATGCGTTTCTGTCGAGGGCTTGCCGCTGCGATATACCGGCTTGGTGGTGGGTTTACCGGAAGGCTTTACCGTACCCGCCGGCTTGCCGCTGCGATACACCGGCTTGGTAGTGGGTCTGCCGGAAGGCTTTACCGTACCTGACGGCTTGCCGCTGCGATACACCGGCTTGGTGGTAGGTTTGCCGGTAGGCTTTACCGTACCCGCCGGCTTGCCGCTGCGATACACTGGCTTGGTGGTGGGTTTTCCGCTACGGATCTTTCTTCCCGTTCTGTAAGCAGGGCGCTTACGGGTCTGATTATTTACCGGTTTTATATTCGCGGGTTTGGTATGTGCCGCTCCTTTGCGGTTTTGCATTTGGTCGGTTTTTCTGACCGTATTGGACGAAGCGCGTCGTAATTGGCTGTTGTTATCCGCCAATGCCCTGCGGTTGGCACTGGTACGCCTTACCTGTTCCAAATTCATCTTCTTCACACCTCTACGGGCAGCAAAAGAGCGCTGTGGATAACGTCTTCCGTAATCATTTCGCCTGTGGCGGGCATGCAGATGCACAGCGACATGACTTCTGGGGACGTGTACGTAATTGTAGTGGTAGTGATAATTGATACACGAATGATAAACGTGGTGATGATATACATCTATATGCACCGGATGCCAGTAATGCCAGTAATGAGGCCAATATCCCCAGTAATAGACGGAATAATAGGGGCGGTAATAAGGACGCCAGAAACTGACAAAAAATACCGGAGTATGGACATACACAGGCTCGATGATATAATCTTCACCGTACATATATACATCACCTACTACGAGTACTTTTACTTTGCCGCTATTGTCCTTTTCCACTTCGATGGTCGCTACGTCTTGATAAATATCTTCACCCAAGACGGCTTGGATGGCAATGAGATGGGTGTGTTTTTCGGTATATTCGACTACGCGTAAATAATCCACATATCCATCGTTGTTCAAATCCAGGTTCGAAATGCGCAGCTCGGGATCATTGAGTTTCCGCTCGAAATCTTCGAGGTCTTTGGCATCCCCGAATACGGAAGCCACGGCTTCGAGGTTCAAATGTTCGCTGATGTCTGCATTTGCCGCTTCGACGGTAGTGACATCTTGAGCAAATATTATCGCATTGAAAAAGCTAACTATCAAGGATAATATAACGGTTTTGGTGTGGATGAAAGTTCTCATAACGTTCGTTTTATTCATTAGACAAGTGTCCGGACATAAAGTTTAACAGGTTCGACATCATCAATACACATACCGTGCCAAAATAAGATTTATTAAAAAATAGACGGAATATTGAAGGTGTTTCAAAAATATTTGACAATATTTGACAATAATTCAAACGGACAAAAAAATCGTTTTAAAAGCATGTTTTTTTTTATTTTTTTTATAAATTTGCAATTGCTATTAAATTTTTCAGCTATGAGAAAAGAATTTTATCTTTTGCTTGCGGGCATAATTAGTATGTTTACATTACCGGCTCATACCCAAATCACGAACACAGGTGTATTAAAAATCAATTCCGGAACGAATGTGGTATTTACTACGGATTACCATAACACCTCTACCGGTACCCATATCAACGAAGGGGATTTACACTTGAAAGGGGATTTTACCAACGACGGTACCGTTACGGCTACTACGTCAGGGACTACGTATTTTGACAGTACAACGGATGTACGCCAGGAACTTAACGGAACGAATACCACCATAGATTTTTACAATATGGTGGTCAACAATACGGCTCCTGCCAATGATGGTGTTGCCGTAGCCAGCGGATTCGATTTGACGGTCGCTAACCAACTCGATATGTTGTCGGGGAAATTACGCCTGATGGGCGATGCGATGCTGGTTCAAGACCATACGGGAGTATCAACCAATACGGGGACATCCCACTTATTGGTCGACCAAGACGGAGCCTCCAATGCCTACCGGTACAACTACTGGAGTTCGCCTGTACACGGCAGTTCGGGGACTTACCGGGTACAAGACGTATTGATGGACGGCACCACCCCGGACCAGTTTCATCCCTCTTTGGTACAATACACCAACAACTACGAAGGTGACGACACCACGACGCCTATTACCCTTAGTGCATACTGGTTTTGGAAATTCATAGACGGCACAGTAAACGCTTACAACGAACAAGATTGGGTTCAACTGTTCGACCTCACCACTACTCCACCCTCACCAAGCCCGGACGCCGACATCAATCCGGCGGAAGGTTATATCATGAAAGGTCCCAATGCTACCGCCGTTTATGCCGACAGGCAAAATTATACTTTCGAAGGCATCCCGAACGACGGAGAATATACCCTTACCATATCGGCAAATAAAGAATATTTGGTGGGGAACCCATATCCCTGTGCATTGGATGCCGACCAATTTATCAATGATAATATTTCCGGTACCCCTGTCATCGACGGTACGATATATTTCTGGGAACATTGGAGTACCAATACCCACGTCTATGTAGAATACGGAGGAGGATATGCCACTTATAATTTGTCCGGTTCCGCAGCGGCGGCAACCCTGCACAGCCACTTCACCAGCGGAAGCGGTACCGGTAGCATCGTCCCCAAAAGGTACATTCCCATCGGGCAAGGTTTTGTCGTACGCTCCCAGACCACATCCGGAGGAAATATCGTATTCAAGAACTCACAAAGAGCCTTTGTCCGGGAAGGAGCCAACTCCGTCCAGTTCGGTCCCGACCAGACATATCTGAATGCCAACGGCGTCATGTCGCGTATCTATCTCGGGTATGTCAATCCCACCGAAGGACACCGCCAAATCACCCTGGCATTTACCGATGGTGTAGCGACTCACGGCTTTGACTACGGATACGACGGTATCATGGCGCAACTGTCCGACGACGATATGTATTTCACAATGGATGACAACGGCCATAACTTTCCTTATGTCATCCAAGGTACGGATATGTTCGATATCACCGACGAGTATCCTATTACCATCAAGGTAACCAATCCCGGACTGCATACCATCATGATAGACAAACTCGAAAACTTCCAGTTTCCCGTATATATCTACGACCGTTTGCAGAACATGACCACCCGTATAGACGGAGAGGACCAACAATTCCAAATACTATTAAGCCCGGGAGTCTATGAGAACCGCTTCTATGTCGTGTTCCGTTCGGTAGAACAAATGCAGACCGAAAATCCCGTATCGGGTACCGTATCGGTGGTGTTCGACGACGGTGAAATCGTTATCAACAATCCTGAAAACCTACCCATAGACAAACTGTCCGTATTCAATATGATAGGGCAAAAAGTAATGGAGCTGTCGCCCAATACTACCGAAAGCGTATTGAGCGTTCCTTTCCACTACGGACAAAGCACCTATATATTGCTGTTGGAAAGCGACCATCATACGGCGAGTTATAAATTCTTCAATGAGTAATGGCAAAATTCGGAGAAATAATCAATTCTGAAGTTCCCGTATTAATTCAATTCTATGACGACGAACCGGACGATGTAAAAGATATATTGAACAACATAGCTTCGGATATTACTTTTTCCGCAAAACTCATCAAAATAGACATAAACAAAAATCCCAAGATGGCGGAGGCGTTGCGCCTCCGCCATTTTCCTACTTATATGATTTATAAAAACGGGGAAATGAAATGGCGGCAAAGCGGAGAGATGAACCCGGTCTTTCTGATAAACACGCTCAAGCGGTTTACGGCTTCATAATACGTCGAACTTATACCCCAGGGATTTCCAGTAAGGAAGCAAGTCCTCCAACATACGCAAGGTATGTACTGATGATCCGGCACCGTCGTGAAATAGAATAATGCTGCCGGGAGGTGCATTGCGCAAAAGTTCAATGCTCCGCTCCACATCCAATCCGTCATCGAAATCACCACTGTTAATTTTCCACAACACGATACGGTACTTTTCCCGCAACCGCTTGTACAATGAATAGGTCAAACGTCCGTAAGGAGGTCTAAACAAAGGGGCTTCACCGTGTAAATACGGCTGTAACAAGCTGCGTGATTTCTCGATATCTGCAAGATATTCCTGCTGCGGGGTGTTCCAGGCATCGCGGTGGGTATAGCCGTGCATACCTACTTTATGTCCCCCGTCGAGGTAACGGGCGGGATATCCGGGATGTTTTTGTACCTGTTCGCCGGAGCAAAAAAAAGTGGCTTTTGCCCGGTACCTGTCCAATACCTGTAAAATATCATCCGTGATGCCGGGCGCGGGCCCGTCGTCGAAGGTGAGGTACAAGGCAGTGCCGTCATACCCTGATATCCGGACCTGCGGGAACAGCCACCGGAACCAAACCGGTGTTATATGCCGGTAAAATTTCATTACGGGTAATTTCTCACTTCAACAACCGGTCGAACATCTCTATATGCTTGATGTATTCTGCTTGTGCTTTGTTCCTGATTTCCTCGGTTTCGTATTTTTCAAAAATATCCATCACCAAATCACGGTACATCAAAGCATTGAGCTCGAATCCGTTATATATGGCAGGGAATTGGGAAGGCGGGAAAGACGCATAGTATTCCAAATGCTGTTGGTAGTCTTCCTCCAAGGCGCTCGCCAACGAGCGTGCTTTGAATTGATTCCCCATCTTATAGAATTCCCTCACATAATCCAACAGCATGGGAGACGTGCCGTAGTTCCGTATGGGAAACTTCTCCAGCGATAAATCGAGCATTTCTTCGGCTTTCTTCACATTCCCTTCTGCTGCATAGGCTTGTGCCAAGGATAGGAAGTTTCTGCGGTAATTGATGGCATTCCTGCGGCTTTCGGGATCTAAATAAATACTGTCCCCTTCCACACTCGTCCAATCCCATTTCTGTATGTGTTCGTACATGATACGGGTATTGATTCTCCCCATTTGAATGTCGTCGTCCCGAACCGGGGTTCGTATGGGCACGAGTTTATAGGTCAGCCCTTCGAGTTGTAAATAGTCTTTCAGCCAAATATATTCGGAATCGTCAAAACTTCCTCCGGAAAAATAAATGGGCCGTTCCCAGCCGAAATTCGCCAAAATATCCAGCATCATGATGTTTTGCTTGCCTATCGCCGTATCGCTGATGGTGAAATCGATATAAGGTACGATTTTACCGGCATCTTCGGGTGCTACGATACCGTTTTTCAACACGGCTTCTTTGTCCACGTACAGACGTAATTTGTTCGTGGATAGGTTTTGTTCCTCTCTATTTAGGTGAAATTTTTCTTGCTTTTGATTCAGGTTATGGATTTTTTTTCATTCCACAACGGAACTTTTGAATTTTTCTTTAAGGGCCTTTAAATCGGCC
>CAZQPD010000196.1:0-5021 GCA_964595235.1 uncultured Polaribacter sp. | reverse complement strand
TAAAAGAGAATGAATTACGCAATAATATCAATAGTAAAACGCAAGAAAAATCAAGGTTTATTATCAATTCAAAGTATTCATTTTGACAGCGCGGCAGCCCGGCTCACCGGCAAAAAGTGTCCATTGGATATTTCCCTACTGCTCTGCCTTTGTAAATTATTTTTTTAAGGCTTTCGCTATTTTGCTATTCAGTTCTTTGATGTGTTTTGGTTTTAGATTATAGGAAAAGCCTGAAGTATATTTTCTGTAAATAATTTCTCCTGTTTTGGAATTTACTATTTGAAAAAATTTTTCCGAATTCATTCTAACATACCTAAAATAATATATCTCTTCATTATTCATTATTTTTTTACTCAACTCATCGGTAGATATTATTTCGTATTGATAATTATAAGAGTCCAATACTTTATTAATACTTTCATTATTTTCACCGCTATCCTGTGCTCTAAAAGGATCATATTTAATGGTCATGTATGACGGGATATATAGCTTCTCTTTAGCTAATTTTTTTAATTCAGGTAAATAATCATCCTTGTACATCCAATAGATTTCTTCATCAGCAAGAAGATTATTTATTTTTTGAAAATAATTCTTTAAAAGACCCGGCTTATAATTATAAAAGATATCTTCTGTAAAAAAAGAAATGGTAATTTTATCTAAATCGGATGTTAAAGAAGTACGTATAAATTCGTCTTTTGGAAAAAGGTAAAAGAAGGCAAAAGTTGACGAATACATGTCAATAATGCTTTTTTTCTTTTTATTCCTTTTTTTAGGAGACATAGCATCTAGTCTTTTAAAAATTTTCTCGCTGTCATACATATTAATTTCAAAGTATGTAAATAAGTAGGTGCCTACTATACCGGATCCTTTTTGTTTTTCTAAGATTGAGCCTTTTATTTGGGCAATAGAATATTTATCACTCAAATAGTCTTCAATGTCAAATTCTTCAATGTCAACAACTTTATAGGGTGTTACAGTCCAAGAATTTTTCAGGATTTCTTCATATACATCTCTTTCATAAATACTTGATAAAACAAAAATAGTTTCAGTTTTTTTGAATTTTTCTAATTCACTTTTATTAAATTTTTTTGCCTTCCCATAATGTACGGGCCCAACTGAAATTTGAGAATAACTAAAAAAAAATGTCAATAATGTCACAAGTAGAATTTTATTTTTCATAATTAATTTTATTAATAACTAATATACAAACACAATTCCTGTTTTAAAACGAGCGCAAGATAATAAAATTTTGTTACTTGCAAGACTGGGTTCGAAAAAGATACAGCGAAACGGATGCTCATTTTTTGTTTACTTTTTTGGGCAATGCAAAAAAGTAAAAAATCAGTAAAGAAATGGGAACATCAACTTGCAACAAACATTCATTTTATCGCGGATTTGTCAAAAATTGATTGGAAAAGATTTCTCCCTCCGGTCGAAATGACACAAGTCCCTAACTATCAACTCATAACTCACAACTATCAACTACAAAAGATTTCTCCCTCCGGTCGAAATGACAGCGTCGCCCAACTATCCACTAAAAACTCACAACTATCCACTATAAAAGTTTTTCAGCAGATCCTAACGTAGCCAATCGTATAGCACTTTAACAGCTTCTTCGACATAAGCGTCTTTTTTCAAATTCTCATGCCACTTGTCTCTTTTGTCCTGCAATATGCTATCCTTTTGTATGAGTTTTTGTTCATATCCGGGCGAGAATATGTTTAGATGGTTATTGTAATCATCCAGCGTTTTGAATTTTCCGGCTGATTTCTCTTTTTGTTCCAGGATGTTTTTGTACTTTTTGTAGTTGAGATATACTGTGTTTTCGTCGGCATTTTTTTTGAGCCAAAGCGCTTGTTCGTCCATGAGTTTGAAATACTTGTTGGTATCTATCCGCATTCTGCTGTTCCGTACCAGTGAGTCTTTGAGGGGGTCCAGTCCGTGGTATTTTTCATAGCGGACGGCGTCTATTTTGTCCCACGGCATCGGGTATTTTTCATCCCTTTCCCCCACTTTCATATAGGCGTACCTGGTAGGTAGAACGATGTCCGGGGTGACACCTTTGAGTTGGGTAGAACCGCCGTTGATCCTGTAAAATTTTTGGATGGTGAGTTTTAAGAAACCCAAATCCTCCCCTTTGTAGGAATAGTTATCCAACGGGATGATATTCTGTACGGTTCCTTTGCCGAAAGTATGGTGACTCCCTATGATGAGCGCCCTGTGGTAGTCTTGCAAGGCGGCGGCGAGTATTTCGGAAGCGGATGCCGAGAATTCATTGACCAGAATGACCAAGGGTCCGTCCCACAGGAGTCCGCGTTCGTCATCTTCTCTAATTTCAGCCGGTTCGCCACGGTATTTGACTTGTACTATGGGTCCCCGGTCTATAAACATTCCGGCTATTTCGACGGCGGTTTTCAACGACCCACCACCGTTGTTCCTAAGGTCCAAGATGAGTCCGTTTACTTTTTCTTTCTTCAAACGCTCTATTTCTTTCGCCATGTCCGTGGCGGAGTTACGGTAATTGCGTTCGTTGAAATCTATATAGAATTGAGGCAGGTTTATAAGTCCGAAGCGTACCCCGTCGTGTTCGATGACGGATGATTTTACGAATGTTTCTTCGAGTTCTACGATATCTCTGATTATCGAAATGGTTTTGATGCTACCGTCCACTTTTTTTAGTGTAAGCCGGACTTCGGTTCCTTTTTTCCCCTTGATGAGTTCGATGGCGTCGTCGAGGCGCATCCCTACGATATCCACGGGGACTTCATCTCCTTGTGCCACTTTGAGAATTATATCCCCTGCTTCCAGCTCTCCGGCTTTCCACGCAGGTCCGCCGGATATAAGGGACACTACTTTGGTGTATGCGCCTTCTTTTTGAAGTCTCGCTCCGATTCCTTCCAGTTTTCCCGACATGGAAATATCAAAACGCTTTTTTATCTTCGGTGGCATATACATGGTATGGGGACCGTATTCGGAAGCAAAGGTGTTCAGGTAATAACTCAACCAGTCATCATGGTTTTGCTCCTCAATACGGTCGAACAGATTGTCCATTTCTTGCCGGGTGTCTTCGAAGGCTTCTTTTTTGAGTTCCTCGAAGGTTTTAGCTTGGTAAGTGCTGTCTTCTTCTACTTTTGATTGTTCTTCTTGTTCCTTGTTGTACAGATGATTCAGGTACCGCATTTTTAATTCCTTTATCCATCTTTCCCGGCGTTCGCGTTCGTCTGCGGGAAATGTTTTATTTTCATAGTCGGTGGATATACTGTCATTTTCCGAGATATCGGGCGGGGATTGCATGAGTTCACGGTATAGATTTTTTGTTTCGGCTATCCGTTGTGACATGCGCTTATATACTGTCTCGAAAAAAGATAAATCCACTGTATTGATTTCATCATCGAGCAGGTATTTATACCTGTCGAATTCCTTGATATCTGACAAGAGGAAATAATGTTTTGCCGGATCTATGACATCCAAGTAGTCATGATACAATTTCACGGATAACGAATCATCAACAGTTACCGGTTTATAATGCCCTTTTTTTAGCAGCATGCTAAGTAAAAACAAGGTTTCCTGGTCTTTCTCCTTATTTGTCTTATGGAAATAGCGGAAGCTGAGAAAAGATGCTGCCGTAAAAACGGTAAGGAGAATGATTTTGTAATTTTTTTTCATAAAGCTCAATATCTTATTCATCAGATGATATGGTCTCGACGATTAATATTTTTTTCATACGGAGAGAACGTTAGCGAAAAAATATTATTTCACACAACGAAAGCGCTAAAATAATGCCATTTTTTTTATTGGTGAAAATCCGTTGCCGGATATCCGGATGTTTTCTCATTGCCCACCTGTTGTTTCCACTTCATAAATAAGGTCTGCCCGCGGAGGTATCACCGGGGGCGAACCGTCTTCGCCGAAAGCGAGATAATACGGAATATATACAATGGCTTTATCCTGTGCCGACAGGGTCAATACGGCGTCTTTCAAGCCTTGAATAAGGGGCATTTTCCGGTTGTATTCCACTCTGACGGGCTCAAAACCATAGGGGGTAAAGTAGTTTTCGGGATTGTTCAGTTCATATGACAGGATGATATCCCTGCGGTTGGTTTCGAACAGTCTGCCGTCTGAAAAATATCCGGCGTAGTATATGTTTATACTGTCTTTGATACCGGGTTTTTTATTTCCGCTTTTGTGTAGATAGACAATTTTGGCACCTCCCGGCAGCCGTATGGATTGTTTTTTCAGATTTTCGAAATACAAACGTTTGCCGTATGACAGAGCGGTTATTTTTATTAAATCTTTCCGCAATAGATTCAGATGGAAGCGTAATTTTCCGGCATAGCGATCCAGATGTTCTTTCAATACTTCCGGAGCGTCGAATTTACGGGCTTTTTTCCCCGACCGGATTATTTCCACCGACCGGATTGTGTCGCCGGCATTCAACTGTTGTAATAATTTTTCCCCTTTTACGGTTTTTCCCACCGGACAATATTCCTTGTTCCCGGCGATGTTTTCTTTCGCCAGGGCAAATGCTGCGGTTGGCATTTTCCGGCTCATGCCGGTTAAGACCAAAATACCGGACTCTACGGAATGCCCCGGTGTTATTTTTGTTGAATCCGGAATACATGTGTTATCTATTCTGTAACCGGTATGTATTGAATCCCCTGCATAGAACCAAAAATTTTCATTACCGGAATGCAAGGCAACACCGTTATACACTTTTATACCTTTGATAGAGTCGGGGACAAAAGGTGAAGTTCCTTCCGCCATACAGATGAATTGTGCCGTAGCCACAGGATGGGACTCATAGTCCAGCTGTATGAACAGATCACCCCTATTCGTCACAACTTGGGCGAATAACCCTTTTTGTTCAGAAGGCTCCTGCCGGCAACCAGCTGTCAATATCATCCAAATTGTTACACTTATTGCTGAAAAAAAACGTTTCATAGCAAGTTGGAAAACCACCGTGTATTAGTGATATTAATCTTCGATAGACAGTAGCTCTACTTCTACCACTAGTGGGGTAT
>CAZQPD010000195.1:0-11101 GCA_964595235.1 uncultured Polaribacter sp. | reverse complement strand
TTGATGGTTGTGAGTTTTTAGTTGATAGTTGGGTGCATGTCATTTCGATACGGAGCGGTATCGGAGTGAGAAATCTTTTATAGTTGTGAGTTATTAGTTTTTAGTTGATAGTTTGGGTGCCGTGTCATTTCGACCGGAGGGAGAAATCTTTCTTGTCATTTCGTGGGAAGTGAGACACGAACGACGAGAAATCTTTTGATTTGTTTGAAAAGATTCCTCCAAGCTCCTAACGTCGCTTGTTCGGAATGACACGCACATTCGTCGCTCTGTCGGAATGACAGCTCACTCGTACCTCGCTCGTTCGGAATGACAGGGCACTCCTTGTGTCGTTCGTCCGGAATGACAGGTTCCTATACCGCTTTATCTTTGTGTTTTTAGCAGACCCTAATTCGCGGGAGTAGAACCGTCAGGTTCAGGACACCTGCATACCGCCGGGTATTTCTCCTTCGGGGTTGACGAAGAGTAGTTTACCATCCGGGGTTTCTACCATAAGTATCATTCCGTGACTCATTACCCCTCTTATTTTTTTCGGTTTCAAGTTCACCAATACCAACACTTTTTTGCCCGGTAGTTCTCCGGGTGTGTAATGGGCGGCGATACCGGATACCACGGTTCGAATATCGATACCCGTATCCACTTTCAGCACCATGAGTTTGTCGGTTTTTGGCATTTTCCCGGCTTCTATAATGGTTCCGGTGCGTATATCGAGTTTGGAAAAATCCCCGAAGTCTATTTCAGGTTTGATTTCAGTCACTCCGGATGACGTATTGCTGTTTTCCTTTTTGGTATCGAGGAGTTTTTGAATTTGTCTTTCTATATCCGTATCTTCAATTTTGTCGAACAGCAGTACGGGTTTTTCCAAATGCCTGCCGGGAGGGATAAGCGGGGCGTCTTTTTCCGCTTCCACCGCATCCCACTCCTTCGGGGGGAGGTTCAGCATCTTTTTTATTTTTTCCGAAGTAAAAGGCAGGAAAGGTTCCGACAGATAACCCAAAGCGGCGGCTATCTGGACAGCGGCATACAGGATGTCTTTTACTTCGCCGGGGTTGGTTTTTATTTTTTTCCAAGGCTCTTGTTCTTGCAGGAACACATTCCCTGCCCGCGACAAGTCCATGAAGTGTTTTAGCGCTTCCCTGAATTTGAATTGTTCGATTGCCGCACCTATTTTGTCCCGGGTTCCGGCTATTTTAGACAGTACTTCGAAATGACGGGCAGGAACGGGGACGGCACCTTGGTAATATTTATGCAACAGTACGGCGACCCGGTTGATGAAATTTCCGAATATGGCTACCAGTTCGTTGTTGTTTTTCGCCTGGAAGTCTTTCCAGGTGAAGTCGTTGTCCTTGGTTTCCGGGGCGTTGGCGGTCAGTACGTAGCGCAGTACGTCTTGTTTGCCGGGGAAATCCTCGAGGTATTCGTGCAACCATACCGCCCAATTGCGCGAAGTGGATATCTTGTTCCCTTCGAGGTTGAGGAACTCATTAGCTGGGACATTTTCCGGCAGGATGTAGCTACCTTCGGCTTTGAGCATAGCGGGGAAAATGATGGTGTGGAATACGATATTGTCTTTGCCGATGAAATGGATGAGTTTGGTATCCGGATCCTTCCAATAGGGTTTCCAATCCTTGCCGGTTTTTTCCGCCCATTCTTTGGTGGACGAAATATATCCGATGGGAGCGTCGAACCACACGTACAATACTTTGCCCGTAGCTCCCTCGACAGGTACGGGCACTCCCCAGTCCAAATCACGGGTAACGGCACGGGGGCGCAAGCCGTCATCGAGCCACGATTTCACTTGTCCTAATACGTTGGTTTTCCAGTCGCCGGCATGACCTTCCAGTATCCACTCGCGTAGCCAGGTTTCGTACTGGTCTAACGGCAGGTACCAGTGCTTGGTCTCGCGTACCACGGGCTTATTGCCCGAAATGGCGGATACCGGATTTATCAATTCCATAGGGCTCAACGAACTTCCGCATTTTTCACATTGGTCGCCGTAGGCGTGTTCATAACCGCATTTGGGGCAAGTCCCCGTGACAAAACGGTCGGCGAGGAACTGCTCTTCGGCTTCGTCGTAGAGCTGCCGGGAGGTCTGTTCGATAAATACACCTTTGTCGTACAGGGTCTTAAAAAAATCCGAAGCGGTGCGGTGGTGGACAGGTAAGGAAGTTCTGCTGTAATGGTCGAAAGCGATGCCGAATTTCTCGAAAGACTCTTTGATGATACGATGATACTTATCCACTACTTGCTGGGGCGTGATACCTTCTTTTTTCGCGCGGATGGTGATGGGTACTCCGTGTTCGTCTGAACCGCAGATGTATATGGCATCATTACCTTTGGCTTTCTGATACCGGCTGTATATGTCCGCCGGAATATAGACCCCGGCGAGGTGTCCGATATGAATGGGTCCGTTGGTATAAGGCAATGCAGCGGTGATAGTGATTCTTTCCGGTTGTTTTTTCATATTATCTCTCGTTATATTGGCGTCTCGTATGGTAGGTTTATTGTAAAGATACCCCTTCCGGGAAATGCAGTCCCTTATGAATTCTCTATGGCTTCCACTCCCGGCAGCATTTTCCCTTCGAGGGCTTCGAGCATGGCTCCTCCGCCGGTGGATACATAGCTGACTTTCCGGGCGAATCCCATTTTCTTGACAGCAGCCACGCTATCTCCACCGCCTACCAGACTGTAAGCTCCCTCACGGGTGGCGTCGGCTACTGCTTGGGCTATTTCCATGGTGCCCCCGGCAAATGCCGGTATCTCGAACACCCCCATGGGTCCGTTCCAGATGATCGTTTGTGCCTGCATGATGACGAACGAATAAGCGATTTGGGTTTTCGGTCCTATGTCGAGACCCATCCACCCGTCGGGTATGCTATTCGCCTGGTATTGGCGTACCTGTGCATTTGCCGACAGGCTGTCTCCCGCTATGACATCCATCGGAAGGTGGAGTTTTACTCCTTTGGCTTCCGCTTGTTCCATGATATGCAGTGCGAGGTCTATCTTGTCAGCTTCATAGAGAGAATCACCGATCTCACCGCCACGGGCTTTGATGAAGGTAAAACTCATGGCTCCTCCGATTATCAGGTGATTGACCCTGTCGAGCAAATGTTCTATCACCCCGATTTTGGATGACACCTTGGCGCCACCGAGGATTGCTACAACGGGTGGCATGGCTTGGTACAGGGCTTTTTCGATGTTTTTCAATTCTTTCTCCATCAGCAACCCGAAGCACTTCCGTTCGAAAAAACGGGCGATAACGGAAGTGGAAGCATGAGCGCGGTGTGCGGTACCGAAAGCGTCATTGACATAAATGTCCCCCCATTGTGCCAACCGGCGGGCGAAGTCTTCGTCACCGGCTTTTTCGCCGGGATAAAACCGGAGGTTTTCCAAAAGCAATATTTCGCCGTCAGGCAAATTTTCTACCGCATGCCGCACTTCGTCTCCTATACAATCGGGGACGAAATGCACGGGTACTTCCATAATCCTCTCCACTTCCCCGCGAATGTGGGACAAAGAGTAACGTTCCTCTTTGCCTTTGGGGCGCCCCAAATGCGACATGAGCACCGCACTGCCACCGCCTTTCAGAACGGCTTGAACGGTGGGTTTTGCAGCTTCTATACGTGAAGTGTCGGTTACTATCATCTGTTCGTTCAACGGTACGTTGAAATCGACGCGAATCAAGGCTTTTTTGCCTTTGAAATCGCATTTTTTCAGAGTTTTCATACGGTTGCTCTTTTGGTCAAACAAAGGTACGTTTTTTTTACGGTTTTAATGGAAAATGTTTTTTCCGGGAGAGACGGATGCCGGAACTTGATATGGAAACTGTTCCGGGTATTTCCGCCGGGTCTATTCACGAAAATGAAAAATAACTGTTCCGCCGGGGGATTTTATGCCGTATTGTGTAGCCGGATAGCGGGAAAAGATTATTTGCCGTATATTTGTTGAAGCTATGGAACGGGGTGAATTTATGTTTGTCATATGGAAAAACAGATGCTCATAGGCCAAACCGCTTTGTTCGGGAAACTTCTGGAGACCCTTGACAGCGGGCGTGTTCCACATGCTTGGTTGTTTTCGGGTGAAGCGGGGCGCGGAGCACTTCCTTTGGCATTGGCTTATGCCGGGGAATTAATCTGCCGTGACCATCCGCAACCGGAAATTTGCCGGCGGAAATGCCGGAAATTCCAGCATCCCGATTTGCATTTCGCATTCCCCGTAGCCACGAATTCCAAGGTAAAATCACATCCCGTCAGTTCGTTATTCCTCGAAGAATGGCGGGAGTTCCTCGCTACACGACCGTATGGTAATCTGTTCGACTGGTACCGGCATATCGGAGTGGAGAACAAGCAAGGGCAAATAGGTGTGGAAGAAGCCCGGGACATTGTCAAACGTCTGCGCTTGAAGCCTTACGAAGGGACCCGTCAGGTCATGATCATCTGGATGGCGGAGAAGATGAATACCGCTGCGGCAAACAAACTGTTGAAAATCATCGAAGAACCCCCGCCGGGCACCGTGTTTATTCTGATAACCGGGAATGACGGGCAGTTGATAGATACGCTTCGTTCCCGCTGCCAGATAGTTCGCCTGGACCCCATTCCGGAGGAGGAAATCCGGAAAGCCCTCGTCAGTAGTGGAAAAGTGCCGGAAAACGAAGCAGAAATATGGGCAAAACGTGCTGACGGGAGTTACGGGAGAGCCTTGTATTTGCTCGAAGAAGCCGGTGATATCGAGCGCTTCGATACATGGTTTGTCACTTGGGTACGAGCAGCGTTCAAAGCCAAAGGCAATCCCGCGATAGTTCTCGAATTGACAGCTTGGGCGGAAGATATTGCCTCTTACGGACGCGAAGTGCAAAAAGAATTTCTCAAATACGCCCTCGAAATTTTCCGCCAGGCATTGCTCATCCGTTACGGCGCCGGGGATATTACCCATTACCGTTCCCTGGTCGAGGGTTTCGACTTGCGGCGGTTTGCCCCTTTCGTTCACAACGGAAATATCGTGGAGATAGTCAATGCACTCGAATCGGCTATATATCACATCCAACGGAATGCCCATGCGAAACTCTTGCTGTTGGACTTGTCCATGAAACTCACCCGCTTGCTACACCGTAATGTCATTCCCGGACAGGAAAAAATTACAAGCGTATGAAAAAGAAATCCCTGCTGTGGTTGGTTATAGCCATATCGGCATCGGCGGTTACTTGGTTTGCCTTTCCGGCTAATGCCCCGCGCGCTGCTGCATCCGTAGCGGCTATGATCGTTCTAATGGCTGTACTATGGGTATCCGAAGCATTACCCTTGGCGGTTACTTCCTTGTTGCCCTTGGTGATCTTGCCGTTGTCGGGAGTGGGGACTTTGGGACAAATCAGCGGGTATTATGCCAAGCCCATTATCTTTTTGTTTCTCGGTGGGTTCTTATTGGCTATCGGCTTACAAAAATCGGGTTTACACCGGCGAATGGCTTTGTATTTATTGATGAAAATAGGGGATAAACCGGCGCGTCTCGTCTTGGGTTTTATGGTAGCGACGGCTTTGTTGAGTATGTGGATTTCCAATACCGCTACGGTAATGGTCATGATGCCCGTGGGCTTGTCCGTACTCGAAACGGCGAAAGCCAAAGGAGCACAGGGCAAAGAGTTGTCCCACTTGGGCTTGGGTATTATGCTGGGGATTGCTTATGCTGCCGATATCGGGGGTATGTCCACCCCCATCGGTACGCCGCCAAATCTCGTTTTCCTCGAAATGTACAGTGAATTATTTCCGGGGTTTCCGTCTATCGGATTTTTGACATGGATGCTCATGGTGATGCCTGTTACGATACCCTTTTTACTGGTAGGATGGTGGTTGTTGACACGGGTTATTTTCCCGCTTTCAGGGAGTCCGTTGTTGGGGGGGAAATCCGTCATCCGTACGGCTTATGCCGCTTTGGGGCGGATGCGTACTGCCGAAAAGAGGGCGGGGTTGATTTTCTTATTTGCGGTATTGTTGTGGCTTACGGGGTCGGACATCCGGTTGGGCGAGTCGTTTGTATTGCACGGTTGGCGGTCGGCATTGGGTATCCCGCAGTTCAAAGACGCATCGGTGGCGGTATTGGCGGCTGTTCTCATGTTCATTACCCCTTCGGGAAATGGGGACGCCACCCCATTATTGGAATGGGCTGATTCGAAAGAGGTACCGTGGGGGATATTATTGTTGTTCGGCGGAGGCTTGTCATTAGCCGGAGGCTTTCAAATATCCGGGCTCGGAGAAATGATAGGCGCCCTGTTTCAGGGATTACAGGTGGGTAATGAAGGAGTTGTGATAGCCGGGGTTTCTTTTGTGCTTACCTTTATGACTGAAATCACTTCGAATACGGCGATTACCAACCTTATTTTACCCGTATTGGCAGAAATATCCGGAGCTATTCACATGGATCCGCGCTTGTTGATGATACCTGCCACACTTTCGGCGAGTTGTGCATTTATGATGCCGGTAGCTTCCCCTACACAAGCCATTGTGTTCGGTTCCGGCTATGTGAATATGCGTAGTATGATCAAAGCCGGTATTTGGTTCAACTTGTTGGGAATACTTATCGTTACGTTGGTTTTTCTCAGCTGGGGGAGGTGGATATTGGGTATATGATTTCTATAACCCTTGTGCCTGGATGGCGGTGATGATTATGGTGTTATATACATCATCGACGGTACAACCGCGGCTGAGGTCGTTGACCGGTTTGTTCAAGCCTTGCAACATAGGACCGATAGCCATAGCACCGGTTTCCCTTTGTATGGCTTTGTAGGTATTGTTTCCGGTGTTCAAATCGGGAAATATCAATACGGTAGCTTGTCCTGCCACAGGGGAACCGGGCAATTTCTTTGCGGCTACGCCGGGATCTACGGCAGCATCGTATTGTATGGGACCTTCTACGGGCAGGTCCGGACGTTTTTCTTTGACGATTTGTGTAGCTTTTCTGACTTTTTCCACATCACTGCCTATACCGGAATTACCCGACGAGTATGAGAGCATCGCCACCCGTGGCTCTATGCCGAAAGCACGGGCGGAGTCCGCCGATGACAAGGCGATTTCAGCGAGTTCCCCGGCTGTGGGGTTGGGGTTGATGGCACAATCGCCCATCACACTGACACGGTCTTCCAACATCATAAAGAACACGGAAGATACGATCTTCACTCCCGGTTTGGTCTTGATAAATTGAAAAGCGGGTAAAATGGTATGTTGGGTGGTATGAGCGGCACCCGAAACCATACCGTCGGCGTGTCCCATATAGACCATCATGGTACCGTAGTAAGATACATCGCGCATTTTGTCTTCCGCCATAGCGAGGTTCATATTCTTATGCTTGCGCAGTTCGTACAGTTTGCGGACATATTCCGGGAAATGCGGGGATTCCAAATGGTCGAGAACGGTTATTTTTTCGAAATCAAAACGGATGTTGTGTTCTTTGACGAGTTTTTCCACGTCTTTTCTTTTGCCCAATATAGTCAATTCCGCTATATCCATTCTGGCGATACGGGCAGCAGCTTTCAGAATGCGGATATCATTTCCTTCGGGTAAGACGATGTGTTTTTTTTCTTTTTTCGCCCGCTGTACCAGGTTGTATTGGAACATTCTCGGGGTGATGCCTTTGGGGCGGAACGAGATGAGGCGTTCCGCCAATTGTTCCCCGTCTATGTATTGGTCGAACACCCGGATGGATTGTTCGATTTTCAGAATATTACCGGTATAGATTTTGGGGCGGATTTCCCCGATGATATTGGCGGTATCGTAGGTGCCTGTTTTTACAGCTATCAACGGGACTTTGTGTGAGAGCCCGTCGATGAGTTTCATGATGTTTTCCCCGGGTTCCATACCCCCCGACAGAACGATACCCGAAAGTTCGGGATAATGCCCCGAAATGTGCGCTTGAAGTGTTCCCAGTATGATATCGGCGCGGTCGCCGGGAGTGATGACCAAGGTGTTTTGTTGCAAGTGGTCGAGAAAATTTCTCAATTGCATGGCTCCTACGATAGTATGTCTGACGGGGTTGTTCAGGCATTCGTCGCTGCCGAACAGTATCCGGGCTCCGGTGTGTTCGACGACTTCTTTTATGGTAGGTGAAGCGAGTTCATCTATCAGGGGGATGGCGTGTACCATCACGGAAGCAGGCAGGCGTTTTTTTAGTTCTGCTATTACCCATCCGGTATTTTTTTTCTGTACTTTATTAGCGACGACCGAGAGAACGCGGATGTCGTTTTCAGAGAATAAATCATATGCCGACATCAGGTTGTTGACGAAGTCTTCCATGGATTTGCCCACACCACTTTCCACGATGATAACGGGGGTTCCGAGGTTCTTTGCAATATCGGCATTCAGGTCGAGTTCGGTGGCTGTACCCTCGCCGGAAAAGTCCGTGCCTTCCACCAAGATGAAATCGTACTGCGATTCGAGTTCTTTGTATTTGGCGATGATACGGTCGAGTACGCGGTTTGATTTTCCCTGGTGTTTTAGTTCGATGACCTGGTTTTTGGTAAATGAATACGCTTCGTCATATCGCGTGCCGAGCCGGAAATAGTCGAGTACGGTACGAATGTGGTTATCACCGGATTTTTGCGGATTTTCACTGATTACGGGTTTGAAATACCCTACTTTTTCCACTTTGCCGAGAAGCATTCTCATAAGCCCGAGGGTGATGACGGACTTTCCGCTTCCGTGTTCCATGGTAGCGATATATACGGATTTGCTCATGGGTTTTGTTTTTTAGGGCAAAAATACACCGGAAAACGGGGATATTTGACTGACAAGGGTTATTGTTTTTATAAAATTTTCAGGTATGGAAATAAAAAAACCGCACGCAGTGCGGTTATCAAAGATTTTATATGCGGTGATGGGGACCGCAATCTGTGATTGAATGGGATAAGATACCATTTTATGCCTTGACAGGCTCGATGGATACGTATGACTTGTTGTCTTTCTTTTTGCGAAAGACGACAATGCCGTCCACCATGGCGTGCAGGCTGTGGTCTTTGCCCATATAGACGTTTTTGCCCGGATGGTGCCGGGTACCGCGTTGGCGAACGATGATATTGCCCGCTTTGGCGAATTGCCCTCCGTAGATTTTTACTCCGAGCCGTTTACTTTCCGACTCTCTACCGTTTTTCGAGCTACCTACTCCTTTCTTATGAGCCATGATAAAAAAATTTAAATTCGGTTAATGTTATTTCTCGATACCTCCTTTTACACTGTCTTGCCATTTTTTCAACTCTTCCCATTTGCCTTCGGCTGCCATTTTGGCTTGTTTGGGCCATGAACCGGGGTTTTTTGAAGCGAATCTGGGTCCTGCTGCAGTGAGGATTTCTTTGAGTTTTTCCACACTGGTAGCGGCGAGTTTTTCGAAAGTATCGATACCGACATCTTTGAATATTTGTTCGATTTTAGGACCGATACCTTCCACTTTTTTCAGGTCATCCGCTTTGGCGGAAACCTTTTTGGCAGGTTTTGCTTTGGCGGTTTTTTTAGCAGGTGCGGCGGTGGTTTTTGCGGTTTCCGTTTTGGTTTTCTTTCCGGCTTTTTTAGCGGGTTTTTCCTCTTTGGTTTTTTCCTCTTTGAAACCTTTGGCGACGATGTTCTCGATGAGAATTTCCGTCATGAGTTGCCGGTGTCCGTTCTTGACCCGGTATCCTTTGCGGCGTTTTTTCTTGAACACAACGACCTTATCCGCCTTGAGGTGGTTGAGGATTTTTGCCGTTACAGCGGCACCTTTTATAGCCGGGGCGCCTACGGTGATTTTGCCGTCGTCTATTAACAGCACACGGTCGAAGGACACCTTGTCCCCTTCCTTGCCTTTGAGACGATGTACAAAAACCTTTTGGTCTTTTGCAACTTTGAATTGCTGCCCTGCTATCTCTACGATTGCATACATAATCCGTTGGTTATTATACGTTTAACAATTATTTGACGCTTCTATTCACAGAGAAGCGGGCGCAAAGATACGATTTTTTTGTAAAATACTGATATAGTGAACTTGAAATTTTGTCGCAAAATAGTATTACCTTTGCAACGCAGCGAAAATCGAGTTTATCCAATTTGATATGAAAAAATTTTTCGGCATACTGATCGCTTCCGTCGTTTTAATTGCAGCCGCTTATGTCACAGTGATATATTATGCTTCGTTCAGTGAGGGTTACCGCGCAGGTGAATTGGTAAAATTCAGCCACAAAGGCATCTTTTTCAAAACATGGGAAGGGGAAATCAGCCAGGGTGTTTCGGAAGCCCAACGTTTTTTCTTTTCCGTCGAAGACAAGAACAAGGAGGTGATACAATCGTTAATCGATTTACAGGGTCATCCCGTCAAAGTGAAATACAAAGAACGCTTCGGCACTTTCCCTTGGTTGGGTGATACCAAATACTTCGTCATTTCGGTGGAAAAGACCGGAAGCGAATAATTTTTTAGGTACGGATACCTGATTTTCGCCAGTTTTTTATAACTTTGCTCAAAACTTATTAACATGCAACTCGTTAAGTACATCAAGGACCTTCTCTACCGGCACGATTTGGTAATTATTCCCGATTTCGGCGCTTTGGTATTGAAGCAAGTCCCGTCGAAAATCGACCTGGAAAACAACATGATCATGCCCCCCGGCAAAACATTGTCTTTTAATGCATTGATCAATGAAAATGACGGTTTGCTGGCGCATTATGTCGCCTCACAGGACAAAATTCCTTATGATAGCGCGATGAATTTCGTGCAGTTCGAAGTGGATAAGCTCAAGGAAACCTTGCAAAATGAAGACGTTACCTGGGAGGGTATCGGTACTTTTTCGGTCAAAGAAGGAAAAGTCCAATTCTCACCCGACCCATCGGCAAATTTCGACAAACAGAGTTTCGGATTGTCCCAGGTTGCCGCCGCCGAGCTCAACCGTGATGAAAACGATGAATATAAAGTGGAACTAGCCGATATATTGGATGACATTCTGGTTGGTAGCCAACAAGAGGAATCCTTGGTGCTGGAGGATATCAATGAAGATGCCAGCAGCGGTAACAGGGCCGGCTTCCTGAAATATGCCGCCGGTTTTGTCCTGCTGTTCGGATTGGGTTACCTCGCCTGGTATTATTTCCCCAAACTAAAAACT
>CAZQPD010000194.1:0-8427 GCA_964595235.1 uncultured Polaribacter sp. | reverse complement strand
AAACTCGACTGCTTCATCTAAAAATACAATTCTATATTTTGGGTTCATATATTTTTTCCTTTTGGCAAATATACAAAAGTTTCCTAAGTAGGAAACAAAAATTATTCCAATTTTTATATTCAGATTTTATGTTGTGGGCTTGTGTACAACACCCGCATATCATCATTGTCTATATTTCCTTTTTGTGCGCAAGTTAATAATTATTTCAAAATTCACCCACTTCTTGCTGAAATTCAGTGAAGGCTAAACTGCATAACCGGGTGGTTTTTTCATTTGCCGGAAGGCGTTATGTTTCAGGGATTTCTATTTGCCCATTCCTACATAGCCGTATGGTTTGCCTTATAGGCTTGCAGGGTGTTTTTCAGCAGCATGGCAATGGTCATGGGACCTACACCGCCGGGTACGGGGGTGATATAAGATACTTTGTCTTTTACACTTTCGAAATCCACATCGCCGGCAAGTCTGTACCCTCTTTTCCTGCTGGCATCGGGTACGCGGGTGATACCTACATCGATGATTACGGCACCCTCTTTTATCATATCGCCTTTTAGAAATTCCGCTTTGCCCAAGGCTACGATGAGAATATCCGCTTGGCGGGTGAGTTCACTCAAATTTTTGGTACGGCTATGTGTCAGGGTTACGGTGGCATTGCCTGCTTTGCGCTTTTGGCTCAACAGGATGCTGACCGGTCGCCCTACTATATGACTCCTGCCTATTACGACCACGTGTTTTCCTGTGGTCTCGATGCCGTAGCGTTCGAGTAATTCCATGATGCCGTAGGGTGTGGCGGGCAGAAAACCGGGCAGTTCCAATGCCATTTGCCCGACGTTGACCGGGTGGAATCCGTCCACGTCTTTGGCGGGGTCAATGGTGATCAACACCTTGTGTTCGTCGATATGACCGGGTAGCGGAAGCTGGACGATGAACCCGTCTATATCGCGGTTTCTGTTTAGCCGCTCTATATGTTCCAACAATTCGTCTTCCGAAGTATCTTCCGGCAATTCTATCAGGGTGGAGCGGAAGCCCACCTTTTCGCAGGCTTTCACTTTGCTGTTTACATAGGTACGGCTGGCACCGTCATTACCTACCAGAATGGCAGCCAGGTGCGGGGGACGTCCGCCGCCGGCGGTAAGTGATTGTACTTCGGCAGCTATTTCCTCTTTGATGAGTTGCGATATTTTTTTTCCGTCAATTAATTCCATGATGAGATCCTATCTTAATCCGTTGAATAAATTCATCACCCTGCTCTTCCCGCCGGGACCCTGCATCATTTTCATCATTTTGCTCATTTCGGCGAACTGTTTGAGCAGTTGGTTTACCTCTTGAATGGAAGTGCCTGACCCTTTGGCGATTCTCTTTTTCCGGCTGGCGTTTATGATTTTCGGTTGGCGCCGTTCTTCCGGGGTCATGGAGTAGATGATGGCTTCTATGCCTTTGAAGGCATCATCGTCTATATCCACATTTTTCAATGCTTTTCCCGCTCCCGGAATCATACTTATCAGTTCTTTCATATCGCCCATTTTCTTGATTTGCTTGATTTGTTTCAAGAAATCGTCGAACCCGAATTGGTTTTTGGCGATTTTTTTCGATATGCGGCGGGCTTCTTCTTCATCGAATTGTTCCTGTGCCCGTTCTACCAGTGAGACGACATCTCCCATACCCAATATCCTGTCAGCCATCCTGTCGGGATGGAATACATCGATGGCTTCCATCTTCTCGCCGGTTCCGATGAATTTGATGGGTTTGTTGACGACGGATTTTATCGTCAGGGCGGCACCGCCCCGGGTATCCCCATCGAGTTTGGTGAGTACGACTCCGTCGAAATTCAGCACGTCGTTGAAGGCTTTGGCGGTGTTTACGGCATCTTGTCCCGTCATCGAATCCACGACGAACAGTGTTTCGTGCGGGTGCACCGCCGAATGTATGGCGGAAATCTCGTTCATCATTTCCTCATCCACTGCGAGTCGCCCGGCGGTATCGAGTATGACGACGTTTTTGCCGTTCTTTTTGGCGTATTCGATAGCATTGCGGGCTATTTCCACCGGATTTTTGTTCTCCGGTTCGGCATATACTTCCACACCGGTTTGTTCCCCCACTACTTTGAGCTGTTCGATGGCGGCAGGTCTATATACATCGCAGGCGACCAGCAGGGGTTGTTTGGTTTTTTTATTTTTCAAATAATTGGCGAGTTTGCCCGAGAAAGTGGTCTTTCCGGAACCTTGCAAGCCTGACATCAGGATGATGCTGGGGTTGCCCGACAGGTTGATGCCGGCGGTTTCACCTCCCATGAGTTCGGTCAATTCGTCTTTGACGATCTTGACCAGAAGTTGTCCGGGTTTCAGACTGGTGAGTACTTGTGCCCCGAGTGCTTTCTCTTTTACCCTCCGGGTAAATTCTTTGGCTATCTTGTAGTTGACATCGGCATCGAGCAAGGCTTTGCGTACCTCTTTTAAGGTCTCCGCCACGTTTACTTCAGTGATTTTACCGTGTCCCTTTAGTACGTGAAAGGCTTTGTCGAGTTTGTCGGTTAAGTTCTGAAACATACTTGTATATGGTTATGACATATTATGCGAACGGCAAATTTATGATTTTTTCCTCATTATCGTTCCGGATTTGTGCAATTTTACTACTTTTATCCCGTTAGATTTTAGTGTGGAAATGAATATGACCCATAGTACGTTCGCTCATTTTGCCGCCAGGCATACCGCTTTGTGGTTCGCCGTTCTGGTTTTTGCGGCATTGATATCCTCTTGCCGGAAAGATTTTTCCGCGGAACCTTCGCCGGGACGCTTGAAATTCTCCAAAGACACGGTGTATCTCGATACGGTATTTACCAATATCGGTTCGAGTACGTATAACCTCAAAGTTTATAATACGGAAAATTATACGATAAGTATCCCCGTCATCCGCCTGGAACGCGGTGAGAGTTCCGGCTACCGCCTCAATGTGGACGGGGTTCCGGGCAAGTATTTTGAGGATGTGGAAATATTGCCCAAAGACAGTATCTACATTTTCGTCGAAACCACTATCAATTACGATGAAGTTACCGATCCGTTGTATGAGGACAGAATCCTGTTCGATGCCGGGGAGAAGGAGCAGGATGTACATTTGGTAACCTTGGTACAGGATGCGCATTTTTTATTTCCCGGAAGGGAAAACGGTGTGATAGAAACGGTGGAATTGGAGGGTTTCGACGAGCCTGTTACCGGCAGGTATCTGACCGATGACGAATTGACCTTTACGCCGGAAAAACCCTATGTGATATATGGCTATATGGTGGTGGGCGACGCTGATGACAATCCCAAGACCCTCACCATGTTGCCCGGTACGAGGGTGCATTTTCATGCCCATTCGGGCTTGATAGTCAATGCGCATTCCTCTTTGCATATTCTCGGTGAGCTAAACGGGGAAGGGCAGCCTCCGTCCGGTGTGGTATTGGAAGGCGACCGCTTGGAACCGGATTTTGCCGAAGTGCCCGGACAGTGGGATTTTATCTTGTTGAGAAACGGCAGTACGGGACACATTATCCGGAATGCCACGATAAAAAACGCCAAAGCGGCACTCGTACTCGAAGGTATGGGAGACGGTGTGACTCCGGTATTACAACTCCACAATACACAACTGTACAACCACAGTGTATATGGGATTTTGGCATTTTACACTCATATATACGGGACGAATGTCGTAACGGGGAACATAGGACGGTCTGCATTTGCCGGCTTGCTCGGCGGAAAATACGAGTTTATTCATTGTACGTTTACCGATTATTGGACTACGGGCAGGGAATTGCCGGTGATTTGGCTGTCCAATAACCTCCGTAATGCCGGTGGACAAGTAGAAGCCGTGGGGGATTTGATGCAGGCGGATTTTACCAATTGTATCATCTACGGCAGCAGGAATGTGGAATGGGCTTTGGACCGTGCCGAAGGAGCTGAGTTTCAATTTCATTTCGACAGTTGTATGATGAAGTTCTATGACCCCACCAATCAATACGATGACCCGCTATATGACCTCTCGGACACATCCTATTACCAGAATGTTATCATCGAAGGCGAACCGGATTTCGAAGACGTCTCGAACAACCGTTTTATCATAGGGGAAGAGAGTGCTTGTATCGGTGCGGCATCACCGCCGGGGACGGCTGCCGTACCCGAGGATATTCTCGGAAAACCGCGTGCTAACCCCGCCGATACCGGAGCATACGAACACGTAGTGTTCGAGGATGAGGATGAGTGAAAAGGGGTAGTTAATGGGAAATCCGGGAAAATATCAGTACAGAATTTACAGCCTTTCGGGTATTGTCGGAGGTATTCTATTATTCGCCGGTGATATGCTGTTGTATTACAATGGAGAAAAAACGGATTTGCTCCAAAACATGGCTATGGTATCAAGTGAGCGTATCGTATATAGTGGTGTGACGGCATTATGGGCGACATGGGCATATCTCGTCGGATTAATTCCTGTGTACCGGGCTTTCCGGAATACCCCTGTATGGGTAAGGAATACGGTACTGGTAACATTTGCAGGGATTTTGACAGGATACGGAGTGGTACACGGAGCATATACCGCTATCGCTACGGATGCGAAGTTGGCATTCTTGCATCAATTGGATATTCATGACAGTATCAACCTATCGCGCCGGGTCAATGATTCCATCCGTCTGTCGCTCTATCCGCTCTTTGCAGTATTGTCGGTTTTGTTTGTATATTATGTTTTGAAAAACAAGACGTTATATCCAAAATGGGTGGTGATATTCTTTCCGCTGTTTCCATTATTATTCCGGGATTTTATTTGCTCATTATTGAGTGATAAATGGTGGGTCATCGTTCAAGGGGGGTTCTATAATTTGATTTTAGTAGTTTTTTTTACTATTTCGGCAGTGGTATTGTGGAACAAATATGAGTGATTGGTTGAGGAATATTGTAGATGGTGGTTTGAAAACAAGAATGATATTTATATATAAATATGTACATTTGTCGGCTGAAACCGGAAAAGGATCCTTCAAACCGATAGAATGGAAGAAAAAAAATTCGATATTAACAGCCTGATAGGTTTTCTGCTGATGGGAGTGGTGCTGATGTGGATGCTATCGCGCCAACAACCTACGCCCAAAGACCAGCAACCCGGTACTCAACCTGCCACCGGACAACCCGCAGACTCCGTCGTGGCCAACACCGGGGAACCTGCCGCGCCATCTGTGAATCCCGCCGCATTGCCAACTGCGGCATTTGTCTCCCCCGCCGATTCCGCCGCTTATGCGGAGGCTTTCGCCAAATACGGCGCCCTGGCATATTCCACTACTTTGCCTTCGGCAAAAGAAGGTGCCGTAAGTGTATTGGAAAACGATAAAATCAAACTCACAGTCGCCAACAGAGGTGGGGAAATCGTGGAATTACTCCTCAAAGAATTCTTCACATACGACAAGAAACCCCTTTACCTTGTCAAAGACGGCAATGCGTCATTCCGTATGAACTTCAATACGAAGACCAACCGGATATTGAACACCGGACAGTTTTACTTCACCCCGGAAATTTCCTCCGGTGATAACAGCCAGACCCTGTCCATGCGCCTCATGGCGGGTGAAGGTAAGTTTTTGGAATACCGATATACTTTGCACGATAACGATTATTTGGTGGATTTCCAAATATTTTCAAGCGGAATGAATGGGATAATCGATTATGCAAAACCGGTAGAAATCACTTGGAAAATGAAAATGTTCCATACCGAAAAGAGCGTCAAGTACGAGAATATGTACACCACGCTGAATTTCCGGTACGACGGGGATGAATACGACAAATTGAGTCCGGTCAAATCCGATGAAGAAACCGTGGAAAATGTCGATTGGATTGCTTATAAAAAACAGTTTTTTACTTCCATACTCAAATTTACCCCTCCCGAGAAGAAAGTACATCTCCTTTCTGAAAATCTGGTCAAAGACGAGAGTAAAGACACCATCTTTACCAAAGCATTTACCGCTGTTATTCCCATCGAATCGACAGGCGGGGAAATACGAAAAGACTGGCAGTTCTTTTTCGGACCTTCCGATTATAATTTGCTGAAAACATACGGTGACAACCATTTCGAAAAGAGTATTAATATCGGTTGGGGCATTTTCGGGTGGATAAACAAATTTATCATCATTCCGGTGTTCAACCTGTTGAAAAAAATCATTCCGAGCTACGGGCTTATCATTATCCTGATGACCATTGTAGTGCGGATTATCATGTCCCCTTTGGTTTATAAATCATACCTGTCGAGTGCCAAAATGAAGGTCTTGCGCCCTGAAATGGAAGAGATAAATAAGAAATATCCGGGCAAGGAAAATGCGATGAAACGCCAGCAAGAGATTATGGAACTTCAACGCAAAGCCGGGGTAAGCATGTTGTCGGGTTGTATTCCCGCATTACTGCAAATGCCCGTTTTCTTTGCTTTGTTCAGATTCTTCCCGTCCAATTTCGACCTTCGTCAGAAGAGTTTCTTATGGGCAGACGACCTGTCGGCATACGACAATGTATTGAACTTGCCGTTCAATATTCCCATATACGGTAGCCACGTCAGTTTGTTCCCGCTGCTGGCATCTATCGCTATTTTCTTCTATATGAAAATGAGCCAAAGCCAACAGGCAAATATGCAACCACCCGCCCAGGAAGGTATGCCGGATATGCAACAGATGATGAAAATCATGCTGTATATATCCCCCGTCATGATGTTGTTCTTCTTCAACCAATACGGCAGCGGGTTGAGTTTGTATTATTTCGTATCCAACTTGCTGACTTTGGGCATCATGTATGTTATTAAAGAATACGTGATAGACGAGGAGAAAGTGCATGCCATGGTACAGAAGAAAAAGGCGGAAGCACCCAAGAAGAAGTCCAAGTTCAGACAGCGTCTGGATGAAGCGATGCGGCAAGCCCAAGAGCAACAAGAGTTGCGCCAAAAACAGCAAGGGAGAAGAAAATAAAGGCTGCCGAAAACCACAAGGGCAGAGCGTTAAGAAAATGCCCGGTGGACATTTCTAACCGGTAAGCCAGCCTGCCGCGCAGGAATAGTGAACACGTTTTTATTGAACGATATTAATGCAAGACTTTTTGGGACATACCCTGGTTTTTCTTGCATTTATTTACCAAGATTTTTTCGTAAGGTACTCTCTGTAATGTGTTTGAGAGTTTTTCAGCAGACCCTATTTAACTTGTTCTACCATTACCACTTGTACTCCGGGAGTATCCTGTACGCCTGCTGTCAATCCGCATCCCTTCTTCTTGGCGCCGCAAGAGGAAAGGAAAGTCAAAGCAGCTGCTACCAAAATCAAATATGCAAATATTTTCTTCATGACATGACTGATAATTATTCGTTGCAAACTTATATATTTATTTGAATATGACAAAATGCGTGCCGGAACGCTTTTTATAGCAAAACGAGTTTGTCCAAGGTATATTGTATCAGGTTTTTGACCGAAGCATAAGGGTCGCGGCTGAATGTGAGGTTTGCCCTGTTGGCGATAATACAATTCATAGAACAGGCTTTGTGTCCCATCAATTTAGCCAATCCGTATATAGCGGCAGTCTCCATTTCCAAGTTGGTGATGCGGTGTTCACCGTAGCGGAACGAGTCTATTTTACCGTTTAGTTCCGGGTCTTGAAGCGGCAGGCGCAATACCCGCCCTTGCGGTCCGAAAAATCCCCCAGCAGTAGCCGTTATGCCCCTGTGTACCCGCTCTCCACCCAGCAGGCTTTCGCCTAATGCCTTGTGGTTCCCTACAATGTACGGAAAAGGTTTCCGCCTGTCCCATCCGGTATGCCGTACGAATGCTTCCGCCATTTCTGTATCTACCACTTCCCCGCATGCGTATGACCACAACATCCCGTCGAACCCGATACCGTAATCCGCCATGACAAAGTGGTCCACCGGAATGTCCGCTTGCAAAGACCCCGAAGTGCCTATCCTGACGATGGTGAGCGAAGTGAGTTTGTCTTTTACGGTACGTGTTTGCAAATCGATATTGACCAGCGCATCCAACTCATTCATTACTATATCGATATTGTCAGGTCCGATACCCGTGGAAATCACAGTGATACGTTTTCCTTTGTAGCTTCCCGTGACGGTGTGGAATTCCCTTTTACGGGTTTCGAATTCCTTCCGGTCGAAAAACGAAGCTACTTTATCCACCCTGCCGGGGTCTCCCACGAAGATGACCGTACCGGAAACATGTTCCGGTTTTAGGTTCAAATGATAGACACTCCCGTCGGGATTCAGTACCAATTCGGATTCGGCTATTCGTCTCATAAATCTTCTTGTTTGAACAATGGAAAACATCAAAGGTACGAAAAAATATTACTGATAATATCCCTGTAGCTATCGCTATTCTCAATACCCCAATATACCGGTAGCCAGGCGTATCCGTATTGCAAAATTATCCATCGATTGAGG
>CAZQPD010000193.1:0-4969 GCA_964595235.1 uncultured Polaribacter sp. | reverse complement strand
CACTTGCACGGAGAACTGTTCAAAGTACGTAGTACTTGCGACGAAAATGACGTCAGGGATTGGAAGAAGGATTTGCTCCTGGGAGATACCGGTGAAAACGGTTGCCAACTCCGTCTGCATATCGTATGATTCGGCGAACCGGTACCTATGATGAGCCGGACGGTACGGATTTGTCTCCTGATTATTTTATGAAAATAACGGGAAAGGGTGAAATGTACCCTTTTGCATCGGGAGATAAAGCCGGTAACAAAATAAAAGCCGGGAGGTACTATATTGACAAGGAGTCTGTTGATAAGGGTAATAGATTGCTTTTTAGGTCTTTGGAACGAAAGAAGGTCATTATATTGGACGAAATAGGACCTTTGGAGTTGTCAGGAGATGGTTGGGATACTTTTTTGAGGGAATGGAGAAAAAAGAAGGAACGTCCGGTTTTGGCAGCTGCTGTCAGGAGAAATAAATTGGAGGAAGTAATTGGTGTATATTTTTCCGGTATGAAAGTGAGGGTGGTAAAAATTTCCGGCGGGACATCCGTCCCGCCGGAACATAACACAATAACGCCTAGATGAATACGACGTGGGTATTGTCAGTATCGATTCTTTCGTAGAATTCACCCACGGTCAATATGCCGTCCAGATCGTCAATCAAATCAGCTCTATCCAGATGGAACATCTCAACGGCGAGTTTGCAAGCCCAGAGCTTGACTCCGGAAGCCGAGAGAATTTCGAGGAACTCGTCCACCGGGGGGATATCGAGTTTTTCCATCTCGCTTTTCATCATTTTGGTCGCGAATGCTTCCATACCGGGCAGTCCTCCGAGGATAGTGGGAATATGCATGGCAGGATTTCCTACGGTATTGATATGTAAATGGTTGAGTTTTTTCTTATGAATGGCTTCCAATCCGAAGAAAGTAAAGAATATTTCGGATTCAATACCTTCGGCGACCGCTCCGTTTGCCATGATGAAAGCGGCATAAACACTGTCCAATGTAGCTTTGGACAGAATGAAGAGCATTTTTTTGGCTTTGATTTCTTTGTTAGGCATAATCTTGTTTTTTGTGTTTATAAGCAACTTTTGGGTTTGGGTACACCGGCTATTTTGGTAGAAATTTTCAAAGGTCCGCCGGGAAAGAGTTTATAGAACTCTTTGATGTCCACTACGCCGCTCTTTTTAATACTCCTGATAGACAGTGCGGCGCCGGATTTTACTTGGTCTTGTATCCAGCGAATGACTTCCCAATGTTTGTCCGTCAATTCGATTCCTTCTTCTTTTGCCAGTTCTTTGGCGATATCTTCATTCCATTGAGAAAAATCCGTTAGATATCCGTCGTCGGTGAGTTGTACATTGATTCCTGCAATTGTTTTTTCCATGATTTTGGTGGTTTTAGGTTATGAAATTTAGATTTTTTTTCCTTTGGTACTCATGTTTCTTCCCACGAAGGGGATGGGTATGCCTTTCAGGAGCATATTCCAATATATCCATCTGAAGGCTAATTTTCCCCAATGGTTCAGGACACTTTCTTTCAGTAGTTTCAATGGTCCGATACCCGGGATGGGAAAAGTGCCTTCCACGGGTTCTTGTACGTAATTGAAATCGATGAGCAGGGCTTTTCCCCGTCCGGTTTCGATAAAGCAATTGGCGTGCCCGTCGAATTCTTCTTTGAGGGGTTTTCCTTCAATATAGAGCAGGATGTTGTCGGTAAGGGTTTCCGCTTGGAAATGTGCTACGGAACCTGCTTTGGAAGCGGGTACGTTGGAAGCGTCTCCTATGATGAATATGTTTTCAAAATTTTCCGATTGTAAGGTGTTGGGATGGGTGGGGACAAAGTTCAGATCATCGCCCATTCCCGAGCGCTCTATTAATTCGTCACCCATATTGGTGGGAATGGTAACAAGTAAGTCAAAAGGTACTTCACGCTCACCGTAATCCACTATCATGCTCTTTTCATTGTCCACACGTTCTATGGCGAAGTCGGTGACCATTTTGATGTTTTTTTCTTCGAGCAAATAGCCCAATGCTTTGGAACTTTTTTCCTTCGTAAAGGCTCCGGACAGAGGGGTGACATAGGTGATTTCCACTTTGTCACGCATGCCTTTCCGGACGAAGAAATCGTCGGCAAGGAAAGCGAACTCCAAGGGTGCTACGGGACATTTGATAGGCATTTCCGTCAGGTGGACGACCATCTTCCCGCCTTTCCATTCTTTCAGCTTGTCCCGTAGTGCCACGGCACCTTCAAAGGTGTAAAAGTCGAATACTTTTTTCCTCCACAGTTCACCTGTCATTCCTTCCACTTCGCCGGGTGCGATTTTGGCTCCGGTAGCGATTATCAGTATGTCGTACGTTAGAGCGGAACCGTCGTGCAACAATACCTTGTTTTCTTCCGGCAAGATTTTTTCAATTTTTTGTTGAACGTATTGTACGGCTTTGGGAATGAATTTTTTTCCTTCTTTTTTTACCATCTCTTCGGTATAACTCCCGAATGGTAAGAAAAGGAATCCGGGTTGGTAATAATGGGTTTTGTATTGATCTACTATGGTTATTTCCCAGTCTTTGGGAAGTTTCTTTACCAGGTGGTTTGCCATCATGGTACCTCCGGTACCGGCACCGAGTATTAGCAGTTTTTTCATGATACGATTCGGTTATTGATTTTTATTCTATGCAAATTTACTGTGTAATAAAAGTAACAGGAACTGACTTATATCAGTTTGTAAATATTTTTTCAGGTGTGGTTATCATTTATAAAAAAAACCGGCTATTATTTAGCCGGTTTTGGAAATTGTGATAGGGTCAGCCGGATGTACCGGAGGCACTTCTGTGATTTTCAGCAGACCCTATATAGTTTGAATACAAGGCTCTATTGGAAAATCATATATTCTTGTTTTGCCAAATTTATATCCATGTATATACAGTGCCCGGTGGTATCATATTTTCCAGCTGACCCAATAGGAAATAAAGAGAGGTTTATCTCGTTCCTCCGTGCCCCTTGGCTACGACCAGGAGAATTTTGATGTTCAGAATGATGAACATGATGATGTTGGGTAGCGGGCATACCGCCATATATCTCTGGAATCCTGTTATTTTTTTTGCCATGATCCTTTGGTTTTTAAGTTTGTGAATACAGATAAAATTATCATTCGGGTATCATATGCCATCCGGGTCGCAGTTTTGCTTTGTAGATGAACATATGGTGCAGGATTTTCTTAATCCAATGTCCCGATAGTCCGAAAGCACCTACTTTGATGGTTCTGCCGTATTTCGGGTATTTTTCGAAATCCGGAACAATAGGATAAAGTACCATGGTGATGGCAGAACCGGTCAGTCCGCCGTATCCGCTGGATGCTACACAGGCGGCTCCCATATTAGCCATGGAACCTTTGTGTTTGGGGGTAGTGGTTCCGTTCTTTATCATGTCGATGATGTTGTCAGCTACCAGCTTGCCGATGATACCGGAAGGCATACCGGTGCGTGGTGGTGCAGGTGTGATATTGGTGCCGTCCGGGCTTTTTCGCGGACGCGAAATGGTATGGGGCGGCTGGAAAGCAATACCTGCAGCGAAAATGTTGGGATAACTGGGGTTCTGGTAAGTTTCGGGCCAATCTTTTGCCGACCATTCTTCATAAGGTTTGGGCGTGTAGTCGGCATCGACTATCATGAAAGCCTTGAATAGCTTTTCCGTATTCTCGTTGCCATCTTTGTCATATGATTTGAACCCGTGACCGGAAAATGCGGGTATCAGCATGGCAAAATCAAATTCGATACTTTTCTTTTCGCCGTCGAGTGTCTCATAATGTGCCACACCGTCTTCCACTTTATATACGGCTGCTTGAACGATCCAATTGATACCCCTGTCGGCAAATAACATTTCGCCCAAGTCTTGGGCGGTCATTATCGAAGTACCGACTTTAAAATACATATCATCCATACCGAAATCCCCGACATTGTACTCGTTGGACAACCATGTGAGCTCCACCTTGTCGCGTACTTTGTGGCGGCGTAATTCCTTATCTACATTCAGAATGTACTCGAAGGCCGCACCTTGGCATGTGGAACTGCCGTTGCCGGTGCCGATGACGATCTTGGCGGTGTCTCCTTTCTTCAACCGCTCTATCAGCGCTTTGAGTTTCTCCCACGCTTGGGTGGCATGGTCGTAAGTACATACCGATACGGTCTTGTTCTTGCCGGGATAAAGCCCTTCGGTAGCGGCAAAATTCAATTTGGGTCCCGTAGCATTGACGAGATAATCATATGTGACCTTTTCGGTCTTTCCCTTGTTTGCCTCATCCGTGTATTCGACCAATACATAGCCTTTGTCTATTTCCTTGTCACCTTCGGGGTGGAAAGAAATTACTTTGGCTTGCTTATAAAGGATACCGTTTTTCTCATAGACCGGCTTCAAGGGAAAGGTGGTCTGGCGGGCAGTCATCCTGCCTACTCCAATCCAAATGTTGGAAGGAATGTACTGGTACTTGCTATTGGGGGAAATAACCATTACCTCGTGCTCTTTGCCGAGGCCTTTTCGTAAGTACGGAGCAGCAGTGTGACCAGCTACACCCGCTCCTAAAACGACAACTCTTGCCATATCTCTGATTTGTTTGGTTAATAGTTCGATTTTTGAGCGAGCAATTTAGTAATTTTTTGATATATAAAATAAGATACTTAAAAAAAAATACAAAATATTTTGAATGAAACAAAAGTTACAATAATAAATGCTTGTTTATTATGAAATTAATATTTATTTTAGCGTTGAATAATGCCGGGGTATGGCGAAAATTTATAAATTTGTAAGCGGATGCGGTCATTACGGAACAAGTCTATTCATGTACCGGAACCGTTTTTTTCGACTTGAAATGTGATAGACAGACAAGGATATGAAACATTTGGTAGTATTATCGGGTGCCGGAATGAGTGCCGAAAGCGGAATCAGGACATTCAGGGATGCCGGAGGGCTTTGGGAAGGACATGATGTAATGGA
>CAZQPD010000192.1:0-3664 GCA_964595235.1 uncultured Polaribacter sp. | reverse complement strand
GTGCCTGAATTTTTTAATTTGTGAAATGATGATGTATATAAATACTTCGAATTGAACAAGTTAAAAAAGGCAGGTGCTTCTGTGGAACGAAAACACGATATTTTTGAATGATAAAAATGCACGACTTTTTGGATAAAACCTCGATTTTTCTTGCATTTTACTATTGATAATATTGCGTAATTCATTCTCTTTTACGTGTTTGAGAGTTTTTCAGCAGACCCTATCTAACAATAAAAGAAAGGCGGAGCCCTGCCGGGTAGGGGAGGTGCCACGGAATACATCCGGTGGGGAACAGGATGGATTTGTCCTGCCTTATGTACTACCGCTGTATTTTGTATATGGCACAAGGGGATAAATAAGATATATGGTATAAGGTTTTTGTTTTTTGATAAGGATTTTTTTATGGAATTGCGGGTAAAAAAGACGGATTGTAGCTTGACACAAGTGGAATCACTACCCGAATGCTGTTGTAGCACCAGGCACAACAGGTAATCCGTAAAAGAAATATCGTAATGGTCATGGTGTTTTATTCCCTCATGTGAATCACGGAGGTGAAGGTGACGGATATCAGTCGAAATAGAATGGAACTCATGCGGAATGAGCTGGTGGGAATATCCGGAAAGGAAACTGAACAACAGGAGCAATGCTACGGCAGTACGCCGCCTTTTCACCCATAATAAAGGTAATCTGTGTATGAAGTTTCTCCTACGGGTTTTCACGCAAACTGTTTTTGTATCCCGAGTCAAATATAAGAAAGATTTGGAATTTGTCCGGAGGAAGCGGTATTTTTACTTGATTTTGTAATAATAGAAAAGATTTCTTTTCTCCATATACAACGTATCAAAATACGCTGTATTTTCCCTGAAAATCACATTAAAAATCCCATTCATCCATTATTCCTTTCAGTTTTTTCACCTTGTTGTTGTCGATGATGCTCTCCATACCGCTTTTTCTCAATGCTTTGATAATCAGAGCGGGGTTCATATCATCGCCGAGAAGCCGTACCAATATCCAGCCTTTGCCGGGGTTTTTGCCCAGAACGATTATCTCATCCACCTTACCGGTATCCCCTGACATATATACGGATGTGCCGGTTTTCCCCGAGTGGTATTTCATCAGACTTTCGTATCCGCCCGATTGTAATATGCCTTTGAGTTCTGCGATGTCTTTTTCGTATTGTTCCGTACCGTTGGCTTCGACGGAATACATGATGACATTGGCTTTGCGGAATGTACGGAGGGCTTGACGCGCTTCTTCGTCCAGATTCTCGTTACTTGAAAGCATTGAGCCTTGAAAGTCGAACGAGGTGACGCCGGGGCTCTCTTGTTTGTCCACGATGAATACTTCCAGTTGGTTGGATTTGCAGGATACCAATGTCCACAGCATCAGTATCCATCCGGTAAAAATAACAGTCCGCATATTCTAATGTTTTTTTTCTACTTTTTTGATTTGATCCCCTTCGGGGATATTCATTTGCGAAGTGATTTTCGATATATTGTTCAGGCTGATATCCCCGAGGATGGAAATGATGACGAACTCGGGTTCACCGTTCTTAGTATTGTCATTGAGTCCATCGACCATCATCAGGAACTCGCTGACGTGGTCTTCGTCTTTGCCTTCCTTGACGAATATTTTGACCAGTTTGCCTTCGTCTTTGACGTGCATAAGCTCTTCCAATGAGTTGTTTTTTAGGTATTTGTTAAATGCATTACGCATTTCCACGGCGGTTTTGGTATCGTCGGTGGAGAAAACTTTCAGTACTTCCAGTCCGTTAACCAACTCGTTGAATTCTTGGGCATCTTCGTTTTCTTCGGCTATTTTCCGGAGCATGGTGAAGGCTTTTTTGGTGACCACAACGGTGGTTACTTCGTCGTAGTCTTCGAATTTGTCGAAGGCGGTCGATTGGGCATTCAGTTTATAGGTGAATACGGTGAGAATGCCGGTTATGAGAATGAGGATTTTTTTCATGACAGCTTTTATTTTAGGGTTTTGCAGTTATTTTTTTTTAAATACTTTGCCGGTGGTATGGTCGAATATTTCCAATTTGCCTACTTCGCGGCGTCCGGTGTTTACATTTTCGGCGATAAGCCGGAAGGCGTAGCGTGTATTTTCGTAGGCTTCCCGTGCTTGTTGCCGTTGGCGGTAGAAATCAATGAGTGCATAGGTACCGGAGAACAGTACGACTGCGGCGGCTACCGCCAGGAACCGGGCTACGGGCGAAGGCTTGCGGGGTGTGGAAAAGCCGGTGGTATTTTCCGGTTTTTCTTTTTGTTGCTCCGCAAAATACTCGAACAGCGGGGTGTAATTTTTGTGCCGTTCGTCCGGTAGCTCCAGCAGGAAGTATTCCCGGAGTAGGTTCTCTTCTTCGAGGCTGGTATTGCCTTCCCAGTATTTTTCGAGCAGGTTATCGATTTGTTGTGGGTTTTTTAGTATCATTTTTGCCGGCATTAATGAGTTGTTCGCGTATTTTTTTTCTTGCTCTTGACAGGTTTACTCGTACGGCGACGGGGGACATTTGTAGGATTTCCGCTATTTCGTCCAGGTCGTATTGTTCGATATCACGCAAGTGGATGATGATTTTTTGTTTTTCCGGAAGTTGTTCAATCAAATCGTGTACCGCTTTTATCTTTTTCGTTGTTGTATGCTCGTTATCAGCTTCGTACACATTTCCCGCCAGGGGTTCTTTGACAGAGGTCAGGCTGATCTGTGCGGCTTGTTTTGATTTCAGCCGGTCGAGGCAGTAGTTTTTTATCATGGTCATGATGAATGCCTCGGGCTTGCGGTAGGATGTCAACGAGCCTCTTTTCAGCCAAAGTTTCATCAGTGTTTCCTGTACGGCGTCTTCGGCTTCTTCCGTCGATACCAACAGGCGTTTTGCCAGTCTGTACATCTTATCTTTTACGGGCATTACTATGGATAAGAAGTTCTGTTCGTTCATGCCTGCCGGTTGTCAGTTGTCGCTTCTATGACGAGGTGGTATTAGGATTGTTACACCTGCGGGTTATTCTTTCCAATCCCTTCCCAGTTGGAAAGTTTTGCGCAGGTTTCCGGTGAGAGCCGTATCTATATGTGTGTGCAGTATTTCTTCGCTTCCTTCCCCGGCTTGTGCCACGACGTTTCCCCGGGGGTCAACCAGCCGGGAATCTCCACTGTGAGCTTGTCCGTGAATGTCTGTACCAGTGCGGTTTATCCACAGTACGAAGGCTTGGTTTTCGACGGCTCTGGCGGGGAGGAGTATTTCATAAGCCTTCCGGCGAATGGCAGGCCAGCTCGCTATATAGACGATGGCATCGTATTCGTATGAGCCGTTGAGGTAACGGTTTCTGACAAATACGGGAAACCGGAGGTCGTAGCAGGTTTGGAGGATAAACCGTATGCCGCGGTGGGCAACGATTACCCGCGAATTGCCGGCTGACATGACTTTCGGTTCACCTCCCATACTGAACAGGTGGTGTTTGTCGTAATACCGCATTTCCCCGGCAGGGGGTATCCAAAAGAAACGGTTGTAGTATTTTCCGTGTTCCTGTACCATGATGCTGCCGGCTATGACGGCTCCGGTCGTTTTCGCCTTGTCGCGCATCCATTTCAGAGTGGTGGTGGCGTAGGCTGCCATGGCGGTGTTCATGGTGAATCCGGAGGTAAACATTTCCGGGAGGAAAATGAG
>CAZQPD010000191.1:0-9500 GCA_964595235.1 uncultured Polaribacter sp. | reverse complement strand
AATACTGTCATTCTGCTGCGGCACTATATGAGAAAAACGGGACATACGAAGTGTGTCGGAGATTCCTGCGGGATATTTTACATTTATTGAACTTTTGAATCTAATACTCGAACCTTGGTCAAAAGTGAATGCAAAATCCGGGTCAGTCCATTGCGCGGTTTGTGATGAATATACGGCAATTGGTTTCCGTGACTCTTCGGGTTGATGTTCGTTATCACTCTCCAAACGAATCAGATCCAAATGATTCTTTTCCATTCCCAACCTGCTACTTCCGTAAATATATAACCCGCTGATTGTTCTACAAGGGTATATTTCCGTGTTTTCGTTTCGGCCGGGCTACCTCTTTGCCTTCGAGCATGGCGAAAGCCCTTATGAGCTTACGGCGCGTATCGTGTGGCAATATGACTTCATCGATAAAACCACGGTATGCAGCGCTATAAGGATTGGCGAAAAGTCCGGCGTATTCCGCTTCCTTTTCTTTCATCTTGGCAGCCGGGTCGCGGGCTTCGGCGATTTCTTTTCTAAACACGATTTCGCTGGCGCCCTTGGCTCCCATCACGGCTATTTCGGCGCCTGGCCATGCAAAATTCATATCCGCCCCTATATGCTTGGAATTCATCACGTCATAAGCACCCCCGTATGCCTTGCGCGTTATCACGGTGACGCGGGGTACGGTAGCTTCGCTAAATGCGTACAGCAGTTTGGCTCCGCTGACGATGATACCATTCCATTCCTGGTCGGTACCCGGCAGAAAACCCGGTACGTCTTCCAATACCAACAACGGAATATTGAAAGCATCACAAAAGCGGACGAACCGCGCTCCTTTCTTCGAAGCATCCACATCGAGTACACCGGCGAGACTCATAGGCTGGTTGGCGACGATACCTATGCTCTTTCCCGCCAAGCGGGCAAATCCTACAATGATATTCTCCGCATAATCTTTATGGATTTCAAAGAACGAATCATTATCGACGATACCCGCAATGACTTGTTTCATATCATACGGTTTGTTCGACTCGTCCGGAACGATATCATCGAGTACGTGACGGATTTCGTCCGATAACTCATAAGGAAGTGACGGAGGCAATTCCCTGTTGTTCTGCGGAATGTATGACAGAAGGCGTTTGATCTCATCGAGTGCCACCAGGTCGTTCTCCGCCGTGAGATGTGTCACGCCGGATTTTGTGGCATGTGTTGACGCTCCTCCGAGTTCCTCGGCGGTTACCTCTTCGTTGGTCACGGTCTTTACCACATTAGGTCCTGTGACAAACATATAACTGGTCTGCTCTACCATGATGGTAAAATCGGTAAGCGCCGGCGAATAGACTGCCCCGCCGGCACATGGTCCCATGATAGCCGATATCTGCGGAATGACGCCTGATGACTGTACATTGCGGTAGAAAATATCGGCATATCCGCCGAGCGAACGCACGCCTTCCTGGATACGCGCTCCTCCGGAATCATTGAGCCCGATGACCGGGGCACCTACTTTCAGGGCGGTTTCCATCACTTTGACGATTTTTTCGGCATGGGTTTCTGACAGCGAGCCGCCGAAAACGGTAAAATCCTGCGAGAACACATACACCAGCCGCCCGTTTATGGTACCGTATCCCGTTACTACTCCGTCACCGTAATATTGCTGCTTATCCATACCGAATTCTTTGGTGCGGTGCAATACCAAAGCTCCTGTCTCTTCGAAGGAACCTTCGTCGAGCAGGTACTCGATACGCTCCCGGGCTGTCAGCTTGCCTTTGGCGTGCTGTTTGGCGATACGCTCTATACCACCGCCCAATTTTGCCAATTCAATTTTCTCCGTTAATATCCTTATTTTATCCTCTTTACCCATCTTTATTTCTATTATTTGTTGAACAAAATACGTACCGCAGGTTTTCCTTCGTTTCCGGGCACAGTGAGTTTGTTTTTCAATTTTTGATATGCGTCCAATGCTGCCATTGCAGCTACTTTTGCCTCTTTACGGTAGGCTTCTTCGATATCCTCCGGGCGGTAATATTTTTTTACGAAATGCGTATCGAACCGGGCGCTGCGAAAGGCTTCGTGAGCGCATACGAAAGCCCCGAACGACAAGGTAGTCTCGACGCCTTCGATACGGTAACCGGCGATGGCTTGTTGCATCCTGGCGATGGCTTCGTCGCGGGTTTTCCCGTAAGTGATGAGTTTTGCGAGCATCGGGTCGTAGTAAATAGGTATTTCCATCCCTTCTTCATAGCCGTCGTCCACGCGGATACCTTCACCCGACGGCGGGCGATAGACCTCCAATTTCCCGGTTACGGGGGAAAAACCGTTCAAAGGATTTTCGGCATATACGCGCAATTCCAATGCATGACCGTCGATAGACAGATCTTCCTGTCTGAAAGGCAGGGGATAGCCTTCGGCAATGCGGATTTGGTGTTCCACCAAATCCAAACCCGTAATATACTCGGTGACAGGGTGTTCTACCTGCAACCTGGTATTCATTTCGAGGAAATAAAAATTCATATCGCCGTCCACGAGAAATTCCACTGTACCGGCACCCACGTACCCGCAGGATTTTGCCACATTCACCGCTGCACGTCCCATCTCATCACGCATTTCCGGGGTGAGGATACCTGACGGGGCTTCTTCGACTACTTTCTGGTGCCGCCGCTGGATGCTGCATTCCCTTTCGAACAGATGTACCACGTTTCCGTGCTTGTCGGCGAGGATTTGTACTTCTATATGCCGTGGTGCGGTAACGTATTTTTCGATAAATACAGACCCATCACCGAAAGCGGAATGTGCTTCGCTGATGGCGCGTTCCATTTGTTCACGGATATCCTCTTCGCGTTCGACGATACGCATGCCTTTGCCACCGCCACCCGCCGAAGCTTTGATGAGAATGGGGAAACCGGTTTCACGGGCTATCCGCACCGCTTCGTCCACTTCTTCTACTGCGTGGTCGATACCCGGTATCATCGGTATGTCGTAGGCTTTTACGGTCTCTTTGGCAGCCAGCTTGCTCCCCATCACCTCGATGGCATGTGGCTCCGGTCCGATAAAGAGCAATCCTGCCTCCGCGACTTTCCGGGCAAATTCGGCATTTTCACTCAAAAAACCGTATCCCGGGTGAATGGCATCGACGCCGAGGCGTAAAGCTTCTCTGATAATCACATCACCGCGCAAATACGATTCGGATGACGGGGCTTTTCCGATGCATACCGCCTCGTCCGCCATCCGTACATGGGGAGCGTTTCTATCGATTCCGGAATATACGGCTACGGTAGATATCCCGAGCCGCTTTGCCGTTCGAAATACGCGTACGGCTATCTCCCCACGGTTTGCCACTAATATTTTGTTTATTTTTTTTATCATTGTAAATCAGTTATTTGCCAATATACTATTCAATTTCTACTAAAACCACTCCTTTTTCCACGGCTTCGGCTTTTTCAATATGGATTTTGGAGACGGTTCCCGCTACGGGTGCAGTGATGGCATTCTCCATCTTCATAGCTTCGAGAATCAACAGGGTATCCCCTTCCTCCACGGTATCGCCTTCGCGTACGAGTATATCGAGTATCAATCCGGGCATGGGAGATTTGATATGTGCTTCTTTGTGGGCAGCTGCTTTGTCGAGTCCCATTTCGTCGATGAGTTTGTCCAAGCTGCCTTTGATTTCCACCCGGTAGCGGTTGCCGTTGACTAACACTTCGAAATACTTGTCGTTCAGCCGGACTTTGTCCAGGAAAACCCGGTACTTCTTATTTTCATACAAGACGTGTTTTTCGCCATTGTGCAGGGTTACGGCATCATAGTTTTCCAGGGTCTGTTCGTCCATTTCGAAGGGGTACTTGCCGTTGACTGTCAGTTGGTATTTCATCGGGAGAGTGGTTTTTGGCATTAATTGTTATCTATGGTTTTGTAGGCTTTCAGGATGCGTTTTACCAAGGGATGCCGCATGACATCTCTTTCATCCAAGTGTATGATACTCACACCTTTTACGTTTTTCAATGCAAGTAATGCTTCCATGAGTCCCGAACGTTGTCTTTTGGGTAGATCCACTTGTCCGGGGTCACCGGTAATGACGAATTTGGCATTGGCTCCCATACGGGTAAGGAACATTTTCATCTGGTTGTGGGTACTGTTCTGTGCTTCGTCGAGGATGACGAAGGATTCGTCCAGGGTGCGTCCCCGCATGTAGGCGAGCGGAGCTATCTGTACGGTACCTTTTTCGATAAATGAGGAGAGTTTTTGCGGTGGTATCATTTCCCGGAGGGCATCATATAAGGGTTGCATATAGGGGTCCATTTTCTCTTTGAAATCCCCGGGAAGGAATCCGAGCGTCTCCCCTGCTTCCACAGCGGGACGTGTGAGAATAATACGGCGTACTTGCCTGTCTTTCAATGCTCTGACTGCCATTGCCACTGCGGTATAGGTCTTTCCGGTTCCGGCGGGACCTACGGCGAACAGCAGGTCGTTCTTTTCCAGGGCATTGAGCATTTCCCGCTGCCGCGGGGTACGTGCCTTGATGACCTTACCGCCTGTGCCGAACAGGATGAGGTCCTCCACCCCCGGCATATCCGGTTCACTGTGCCCTGTGGTCAGGATACGCTCCACACTCGCTTTGTCGAGGTGGTTATAGCGGTGAATATAGGATTGTAATGCGCGGAGTGCATTGTCGAATTCATCGATAAGACCGGGTTCGCCGAAAACTTTGAGGGTGTCGCCCCGGGCAATGATTTTCAGTTTGGGATAATGCTCTTTCATCAATTCCACGTGGGCGTTGTTGACACCGAACAATTCGGTAGCGGGCACTCCGGTTATTTCTATCAGTCGTTCTTTCAAGCTGGTAACAAATTTATCCGGCAAAGATACAGCCAAAAGCTAAAAAAATTACGTATTTTTGCTTGGTTATTTCACTTGGCTAAAATAATAAAAAAGGGACATATCCGTACTAACGCTTATCAAACCATCCATGCCCGTCATCACACTTACCACCGAATACGGCTATCGCGACCCTGCCGTGGGAATCATCAAAGGAAACATTCTACGTGCTGCGCCAGCGTCCGTAATAGTGGATATCACGCATGATATTGAAGCCTACAATGTTACACAAGCCGCTTATGTACTCCAATCCGCTTACAGGCATTTTCCTGGGGGCAGCATCCATCTGACGGGGGTGGATACCGTACGCCGCGAAGGGGGAAAATACTTGCTCGCTAAATACGACGGACATTTTTTTATCGGATACGAGAAGGCGTTGTTTTGGTTACTCGACTCTGCGGATACGGCACTCTACGAGATAGGCGCCGGATACGACGGGGTATTTCCCGGAGGGGAACTATTTGCCGGAACGGCTGCCGCCTTATACAAAGGGACACCCCCGGAACGCCTGGGTACTGCTTTGGATCCGTATTCCGGATGGAAACGCAATATCCAGTCGGTATTTTCGGAGAAAAAAATCATCACGACCATCATCCATACCGACCGGTACGGAAATCTCGTTACCGATTTGCACCGCGAGGTGTTCGAGAAATATGCAAAGGGAAGGAAATACACCTTGTTCGTCCGTTCGTTTACCATCAACCGGATAGGTAGAACGTACAAACCCGGTACGGGTGCGGGCAAAGTCAAAGACGGCAGCCTGGTCGCTTTGTTCAATTCGGCGGGATTGATGGAAATCGCCATATACAATGCCAACCCTGCCATGGTAGGTGGTGCGGCTTCATTGGTAGGTCTGAAAGCCGGTGATACGGTGCGTATCGAGTTCGAATGAATCACAACAGTATGAGAAGTATCGTAAAAAAAGAGTGGAACGGTTTTTTCAGCCAAGGTACGGGGTATTTTAGCATCGGCTTGTTCTTGTTGTTCAACAGCTTGATACTATGGGTGATACGCGGTAGCTGGAATATTTTCGATACGGGTATAGCGGATTTGATGAATTTTTTCGAAGTGGCACCTTGGTTGCTTTTGCTTCTGATTCCGGCATTGAGTATGAGGGCGTTTTCGGAGGAGTACCGGTACGGCACCATGGAATTGCTTCTGACCCGTCCGCTACGTACGTACGAAATTGCCGGAGGGAAGTTTACCGCTGTGTTGCTGATTGTTCTCGCCAGTCTGCTTCCGACCTTGGTTTATGTGTTTAGTATTTCGAAATTGGCATACGGCGGCAGTCCGGATATGGGAAGTATAGCGGGCTCGTATCTGGGTTTGGCATTGTTGTCGGCGGCATTTGCTTCCGTCAGCATTTGGGCGGCAGCCGTAACCCGCACACAGATATCGGCGTTTCTTACGGGTTTGAGTTTGAACTTCTTGTTGTTTTGGGTTCCGGGACAAATCGTGGCATTGTACCCCGGGGCGCCCCGTTTTCTGATGCAATTGGACTTATATACCCATTACAAGAGTATGGGACGTGGGGTGCTGGATACCCGCGATGTACTATTCATGATTTCGGTGGTTCTTTTCTTTCTCCTGCTTACGGATTTATACCTCCGGGAGAATACCCGCTTATGGAAAAAAACGGGTTGGGCTGTGGGTATGGCTGCTTTACTCCTGGTGGTCAACCTGGTGGGGCAACGCCTCTACCGGCGTTTCGACCTGACGGCGGACAAGCGATACACCTTATCGGAAACCAGCCTGAACGAACTGGCGCGCAAAGAGGATAAAATATTCGTCAAAGTATTTCTAAAAGGTGATTTCCCGCCCGGATTCGAGAGGTTGGGCAAAGAGGTCCGCCAGCATTTGGAGGAGTGGCAGGCTCATTCCCCGCGCATCCATTTCCGCTTCATTTCGCCGGTAGGCAGGGAAAAAGAATTAATAGAAAAAGGCATGGAACCCGTGCGCCTGACGGTGGAGGAAAAAACGGGATACAGCGAAAAGATCATTTTCCCGTGGGCGGAAATAAGCACCGGAGGAAAGTCCGTACCGGTCAACCTGCTCCCCGCTACGGACATGGATACGGAGGAACAACTGGAAACAGCTGCCGCCAATATGGAATACGCCTTTACCAAAGCCCTTCACCGCTTGCAAAGAGATAAATATCCCCATATCGCCATCCTGAAAGGAAACGGTGAAACGGAAAACGTACGCCTGCTCGACTTTCTTTCGGCGGTAAAACAATCCGCCCGCCTCTCCCCTTTCTCCATAGAAAAAGCCGGCGAACACCCCCTCGAAACCATGCGGGAAATCAGTAAATTCGACTTACTCATCATCGCCAAACCACGAATAGCATTTAGCGAAAGCCAAAAATACCTGCTCGACCGGTATATTACCGGAGGTGGCAAAACCCTGTGGCTGCTGGACTACCATACGGCATCGATGGACAGCCTGCGACCTACCGGAAAAAGCGTAGTGATAGCGCGTGACCTGAACCTGACCGACCTGCTGTTCAGCTACGGGGTACGTATCAACCACGATATCATACGGGATGCCTATTCGGCACCTATCGCGCTGGCATCGGGAGATATCAACGGACAAGCTCAATACCGCACCTACCCGTGGACGTATTTTCCGCTGGTGCGCGGAAATCCAAAACACCCTGTCAGCAAAAACCTGAAACCCATACGGTTAAAATTCCCGTCCTCTATGGATACTTTACGCAATTCCGTTCGTAAAAGTATCTTATTGGCATCCTCACCTATGACCAAAAAAGTGGGATTGCCCGCCGAAGTAGAATTGAGCAGTGTAGCGGTAAAACCCGATCCGGACAGTTTCCGTTCGGGGGTCCGGTGGTTCGGCGTGTTGCTGGAAGGCAAGTTTACCTCTGCTTATACGTACAAGACAAAGCCGTTCGATGCGCCTGCCGTCAATGTTCGCGATAGCAAGATGATCGTCATCAGCGACGGGGATATCATAGAGAACGAATTGAAAAACGGCTATCCGGTACCGATGGACAACGACCCGTGGACGGGATTGCAATACGGCAACAAAGCCTTCTTGCTCAACGCAGTGGATTATTTGCTCGACGATACGGGTATCATGGAATTGAGGACGAACACACGTAATGACATTCCGCTGGACAAAGAGGAAATAGCAAAGAACAAAACCCTGTGGCAATTCGTCAATACGGCAATACCGCTGCTCATACTGGGGTTGTACGGTCTTATCTCCCGGCTGTTCAGGAGGTATCAGTACGGCTTGCCGGACAAGGGTTAATGACCCATGTGGTGGTTTTGGTTTTGAGTTGATAGTTGAGGGACGTGTCATCCTATTGTCGTTCGTCCGGAATGGCAAAAACCATCGTCACTCTGCCCTAGTGATTTTCAGCACCACTTGAATAAATGTTTTTTATGCTTCCATAAGATAATAATATACAAAATTTATGGTAAAAAGATTTTTCGCATTACATTTGCAGCTGTAAACCATTAACCATAAAATCATAAAACTATGGCAGTATTAGTAGGAAAAAAAGCACCCCATTTCAATGCAAAAGCCGTCATAAACGGCAATGAAATAGTAGAAAACTTCTCATTGGACCAATTTCTCGGCAAAAAGCACGTAGTGTTTTTCTTTTATCCGATGGACTTTACCTTCGTATGTCCTACCGAATTGTTTGCCTTTCAAGAGAAACTGGCGGAGTTCGAAAAGAGAAACGTAGCAGTGGTCGCCTGTTCCACAGATACGGAACAATCCCACTGGGGATGGCTGCAAATGCCTAAAAACCAAGGCGGTATTCAAGGCGTTACCTATCCCATAGTTGCCGATACCAACAAGACAATAGCCAAAAACTTCGATGTGTTGACCGGCGACTATTATTATGATGAAAACGATATGCTCCAAGCAGATGCCGAGCTTGTGGCATACCGCGGACTGTTTCTTATAGACAAGGAAGGCATCGTACGTCATCAGGTAGTCAATGACCTGCCGTTAGGCCGTAGTGTGGACGAAGCCCTCCGTATGGTCGATGCGTTGCAGTTCGTCGAACAACACGGCGAAGCTTGTCCTGCGGATTGGACATCGGGCAAAGAAGGGCTCAAACCCACTCACGAAGGTGTAGCGGAATATCTGTCAAAACATTAAACGTTACACACCGGAGTCTTGTTCTCCATAACATTTTTCTGAGTAAGACCCTTCCTCCCCCAACAATGCCTCGCAAAAAAATCTTTTTTTGCGGGGTTTTTTGTTGGAAAACCTTTTGTAGTGGATAGTTGTGAGTTGATAGTTGGGGAGCGTGTCATTTCGATACGGAGCGATAGCGGAGTGAGAAATCTTTACTTTTTTTGGAAAGATTCCTCGTCGCTCCTTCGTCGCTCTGTCGGAATGACACCGCTGTCATTTCGACCGGAGGGAGAAATCTTTTTCAAACCACCAAGAACACGGTGCAGGCACAAAGGACGTTTGTAGAGACGCCCAAATTGGACGTCTCTACAACGTCGCTCGTCCGGAATGACAGGGTCTTTCGCTACTCTACCCTTGTGATTTTCAGCAGACCCTTATTATAAAAAGTTGCATATGCAACTTTTTTTGTATATTTGCAAAGCAAAATGTCAAATGAAATACGAAGATTACATAGCGCCACTGATAGGGAA
>CAZQPD010000190.1:0-4543 GCA_964595235.1 uncultured Polaribacter sp. | reverse complement strand
CATCATCTTGGGAGGCATAGTAGGTTACGGTAGCTGTGGGGTCGGATGCGGTGATAACAGCGGTTTGACTGTCCAGGTCAAAAGGCATAAAACCGTCTGTGTCATCATCGCATTGGATGAGGTCGGAGGGTTGGGTGAAGGTAATGGAATCATTAACTAATATTTCAAAAGTCGAAAATTCGGTACAATCCGGTTCTATGGAGCTAGCTATTTCCACCCATATAGTTTGTGAAGCATAAGGTATATCGTTAGTGATAGGGGTTGTAATAGCATTCCCGTTCGCCATGTCAGTTTCCGATAAGTAATAGGTTACCGTATAATCATCCGGGTCATAGGATCCCAACACATTTGGGGTATAGGTATTCAGGTCGAAAACAGCAAAACCGTCCCCGTCATCGTCACATTGAGAAAACACAGGCAAGTTAATCAATTCGGGGATTAAAATAAATTCAATTTCAATATCATCTTGTACGGTGCAAGATCCGGTAGCATAGGTAACTTGCAAGGAATAGGTTCCATCACCGTAGCCCCCGGCTTCCGTAGTCATAGCCGTATAAGTTTCCGATGTGGCTCCGGGAATAGGATTTCCTTCGAAAAGCCACTGGTAGGAAGCTCCTGATACCGGATCGATACCTATTTCCACGCTATCCCCGCATATAGCTGTATCATTCGCCAGAATCATATCATCGGGCAACTGGATTCCCAACTGAAAACTGCTGGCTTCCAGAAAAACAGCGGAATCCAAAGCACTGTCAAGAGCGTCTCCTATAGCCAGCTTAATGGTGTACCATTGATCCGGAACTATATCGGCTTCCGCAGTAAATACTTGAGTATAGCCGTTGTATTCGATGACTCCCGAGAAATTGCCGGCCCAATTACTAATATACATATCTTCGTTCAACCCGGTAATTCCTCCGGCACAAGTAGTACCATCGAAATATTCGAAAATATTGGTTACGCTAACAGGTATGTTGGTGCCCGGTATAAGAGCTATATTTTTGCCTCCTAAGTCCAAAGAAACAGTACTAGCCGGGTCATCGGCATCCAACTGGTAAGTATTTACATTAGGGATTCCGGGTCCGGAAATGATAAAAGCAAATACATCTGCAAAAGTACAAGCATAACTATTTCCCCCTTCATATTCTTCGGAAGCGAAAATATATCTGAAACTGATGTGATCTTGTGGTGTTTTGAATTGAAATGTCACATAGGATGCATCATGAATCGATAATCCATTAGCTAAAACTGCGAGATCCGGGTCGGAATTCCCCGTTGTATTTCCCGTATTAGCGGAATTGTTTGCGCAAGAAGTATCTTGATAACAAGGGTCGGCACTGTTGACAAAGCCCGAAGATAAGATAATTCCTTCGGAAAACGGAAAAGAGCCGTCCGAATTTGTGAAATATCCGATAGAACGTTCACCATTTTGGTCATAATAACTTATGTCTGTTACCGTAATTTCCGAACATGAATCTTGTGTGATCAAAACATCTTCCACCAATTCCGTAACGGTGTATAGAGGGGAGTTCTCATCTACCGAAATAGGCACGGGTTCCACAACTACCTGAATGGTCGTACTACCGGAACAGTTATTCGTATCAGTAACGGTAAAGGTCACCGTATATGTTCCTCCTGCATTGAAGGTATGGCTGACATTTGTCCCGCCGGCGGTGTTACCGTCGCCGAAATCCCACGTATAGACGGCGCCTGCACCGGAATTCGAGAAAGTAGCGCTTCCCTGAAAATCAACGGTCCCTCCCGGTGGAACATTGATAACCCCTCCCGAAGCCGGAGGAGAAGTAGAGTCGATTTGAGCCGTAATATCCTGGCAAGGGACAAAGCAGGAAATTTCGGCCGACCAACCATGCCAACTACTGCTATTGTCGGAGATCAAATGAAAGGTCAAACAACCACCGGCATTGGTATTGGTGGCTTCTACCGTCAAGCCGGTATTATTATCCGCTGAAGTGATATCATACAAGAGAGGTGAAAAAATATCCGCACCGTCATACACCTCCAAATGGTCTCCGTCATTGGAAAAGAATATACCATTAAACGTTACTCGTATTTTTTCATCAGGGTCGGTGCCGTCTGTGCAAAATGTTATGACAGCATCTTGGTTGTTGGCATAAAAGCTTGTATCACCTCCGGAATCATAAAAACTCCCTGAACAAGTATTAATGGTCACCGGATCTGATTGGTCGTCGTCTATAGGCATCAGGTATGTTTGCGAGTACAATGAGGTAGAAAAAAAAACTTGTAAAATCAGGAAGAACTTCAGCACTCTATTATTCATGGTGAAATAAATTTTTTATCAAAAAGTCTGAGCAAATATAGGTAATATTCAGTTTGTAAACTGTTATGAAAGTGAAAGATGATTTTCAAAATACCTTTTTTGCAAGACAGCAATAAATTATTCCGGTATGGAGTACAAAATTTTACTGTCGTGCGGAATGCAAGCCGGGGTATTTTGCGGGATTTGTTTCGTGCATCAACAGGTAAACGGCTTCCACGATGTCTTCGATGCTCCGGTTACTAAAATAATCCCCGTCGGTGCCGTAGGCGGGGCGGTGTGGTTCGGATGCCAAGGTAACCGGTTTGGAATCCAGATACCAATAAGCTTCCTGGCGGTTTAATATTTCGTCCAAAATATAAGCGGAAGCACCTCCCGGTACATCTTCGTCTATTATCATCAGACGGTTGGTTTTCCGGATGCTTTTGACTATATCGTGGTTAATATCGAAAGGCATCAGGCTTTGGATATCGATTACCTCACAAGAAATATTCATTCCATCGAGAATTTCTGCCGCTTCCGATACCAGGCGAAGCGTGGAGCCGTAAGAAACCAACGTTATATCTGTTCCTTTTCTTATGGTTTCTACGACGCCTACGGGTGTTTTGAAATCCCCGAAGTTCGATGGTCTTTTTTCTTTCAGCCTGTATCCGTTCAGATTTTCAATGATCAGTGCCGGGTCATCACTTTCCAACAGTGTGTTATAGAAACCCGCCGCTTTGGTCATATTTCTCGGTACGAGGATGCAAACCCCTTTCAAAAATGAATTTATTCCGCTCATCGGCGAACCCGAATGCCATATGCCTTCGAGCCTGTGTCCCCGTGTGCGGATGATGAGCGGGGCTTTTTGGCGGCCTTTGGTGCGGTAATGTAGCGTAGCCAAGTCGTCACTTACCGTCTGCAATGCGAAAAGTAAATAGTCCAAATATTGGATTTCAGCAATAGGGCGTAACCCCCTCATAGCCATTCCGATACCTTGCCCAATAATGGTAGCTTCCCTGATGCCCGTATCGAAAATACGTAACTCCCCGTATTTTTTTTGTAAGCCCTCCAAACCCTGGTTTACGTCTCCTATATATCCCGTATCTTCACCGAAAATCAGCAATTCCGGGTAGCGTGAAAATAAAACGTCAAAATTATCTCTCAATATCGTCCTGGCATCTACTTCTGGGGCGTTTTCATCATATTCGGGAAGTACTTCCGGTATCCGTATGGCTGCTTTTTCCGTTTCACTGTATAAGTGGGACCCGTATCTTTTTTTGAAGTCCTCCGTTATTCTGTTAATCCATGTGTTTAATTCATTGACGGTGGGGTGTGTGCTTCCGCGTAAGCGCCATGAAGCCCTCCGTGCATAAACCAAAAGTGGTTTTATGTGTACGTCTCTTTCATTTTGCAGGGAAGATACCAGGTCGTCGATTCCGTTTTTTTGTCCTTTTCCAGACAATTCGGTCATGATTTGAAGCAGTCGTTTTTTTTCTTTTTCTACCGGTGTTTTGAATTCTTCCCATGCTTCTTTTTTAGCGCGTTTGACTTCTAATTTTGCCTCTGTTTCGATGGCTATTAACTCTTCTTCATTCTGTACCAAGCGATGGGGTCCGGCTTCATATGCCAAAATCCATTTGCGCATGACAGCCAGTCCGTCTATTTCTTTTTCATAAGCCAAACGCTCTTTGCTTTTATAGCGTTCATGAGACCCCGATGTGGAATGTCCGATGGGCTGTGTCAAGCCGGTCACGTGAATTAGTACGGGTATGTCTTTCTCCCTGGCGAAATAGTCTGCTTTTTGGTAGGCATCGACCAGTGCCGGATAGTCATTGCCTTTTACTTTGATAATTTCGATTCCGTTGGTGCCTTCTTGAATTTGAAAGCCTTTCACTATTTCCGAAATACTTTCTTTGGTGGTTTGGTATTTCGCATGAACAGAAATGCCGTATTCATCATCCCATACACTGATAACCAAGGGTATTTGCAGCACCCCCGCGGCATTAAGTGTTTCCCAGAACAGACCTTCGCTGGTGCTGGCGTTCCCTATGGTTCCCCATGCCACTTCTTTTCCTCCATTTGTGAATTTTGAGAAATCCCCTTTTGATTCGATATGTCTATAAACCTTCGAAGCTTGTGCCAATCCCAACAGGCGGGGCATTTGTCCGGCAGTACAAGAAATATCAGATGCGGAATTGTATTTTTGAGAGAGATTTGTCCAATTCCCTTTTTCATCGAGAAAATGCGTGGCAAAGTGATTGTTCATTT
>CAZQPD010000189.1:0-4347 GCA_964595235.1 uncultured Polaribacter sp. | reverse complement strand
AACACAATATTTTTGAATGATAAAAATGCACGACTTTTTCGATAAAACCTCGATTTTTCTTTCGTTTTACTATTGAAATTATTTCGTAATTCATTCTCTTTTACGTGTTTGAGAGTTTTTCAGCAGACCCTAATTCTTCTTTTTCCATCATTGCACGACCGGAAGAACCATTATTCATTCATACCGGTACAATGTTTTTTATACAATTTATTATCATTGTACTTTTTCCACCTTACAAATCCCATACCAAACCGGATAATTCTTACCTTTGCCTGTAAAGTGATACACAACCAAATTCATTGTAATGAACATCCTCATATTAGGCTCCGGCGGCAGGGAGCATGCGCTGGCGTGGAAAGTAAAACAGAGCCCTTTGGTTTCTAATGTATTCATCGCCCCGGGCAATGCGGGAACGGCATCATTGGGTGCAAACCTCCCCGTTCGACCGGATGATTTTCCCGCCGTCAGGCAGGCTATTATCGACCACTCGATCGATATGTTGATAGTAGGACCTGAACTTCCGTTGGTAGAGGGTATCAGGGATTACCTCGAAGGATATGAGGAGTTACATAATTTACGCATAATAGGTCCCGGAAAGGAAGCCGCCCGGCTTGAAGGCAGCAAGGCTTTCGCCAAAGAATTTATGCAGCGGTACGGCATTCCCACCGCTGCGTATGCCGCATTCGGCAAGGGGGAAATACACCGTGCACTACGTTACCTCGATGAAATCCAACCGCCCTATGTGCTGAAAGCCGACGGATTGGCAGCAGGCAAAGGCGTAATGATCACAGACGATAAAGCCGGCGCCAAACGGCTGGCGGAAGAAATCCTGTCGGGAAACAAATTCGGGAAAGCCGGAGAAAGACTGCTCATAGAACAATACCTCGAAGGTATCGAAATGAGCGTGTTCGCACTGGCGGGAGAAGGAGATTATTTGATATTGCCTCCGGCTAAAGATTACAAACGTATCGGCGAAGGGGATACGGGGCTGAATACCGGCGGGATGGGGGCCGTATCGCCTGTACCGTTTGCTGACAATCTGCTGATGAAAAAAATTGAAAACAAAATCATCCGTCCCACCATGGAAGGTTTGAAATCCGAAGGTTTACCCTACACGGGTTTTCTCTTTTTCGGACTGATGATCAGCAACGGCGAACCCTATGTAATAGAATACAATGTACGTATGGGCGACCCCGAAACCGAAGTGGTCATCCCGCGTATCGAGTCCGACCTGGTGGAATTGTTGGATGCTGCCGTATCCGGTACGCTACGCGACAAAAAGATTTCCGTTTCCGGAAATTTCGCCGCCACCGTCATGGCGGTATCGGGCGGTTATCCGGGGACTTACAAAAAAGGCTACCCCATACATTTTGCCGGAGGCATAAAACATTTGGTCTTTCACGCAGGCACCGCCTTGCAGGACGGCAAAACGGTTACCAACGGCGGCAGGGTACTTTGTGTAACGGCTGCCGGTCCCTCTGTTAGTGAAGCGGTACGCGGATGTTATGACGGATTGGAACACATTCGTTTCGACGGAATGTATTACCGGCGGGATATCGGTAAGGATTTGGAAAAATATTGAACAACTACCATGACCCCGCAGGCATTCGATATCGATACCCAATCGGACATTCTGCCGCCGGGCGGGAAAGTCCTGTATGCCGTACTCAATTGGGGCATCGGGCATGCCGTCAGGTCGGTACCCGTCATCGCCCAGCTCCTCTCACACGGACATCCTGTGGTGTTAGCATCGGACGGAGCTGCCCTCGAACTGCTCAAAAAGGAGTTCCCCGGACTCCCGTATTTTACACTTCCCGCTTGGGATATCCGCTATCCGCGAAATGGACACCGCATGATGCCCCACTTGGGCAAGCAACTGCCGCGCTTGTGGCACCTTATCAAACGGGAGAGAAAAGCCATTGACGGAATCGTCCGGAAGGAAAAACCGCAGGTTATCATTTCCGACAACCGGTTCGGTGCCAGACATCCGGAATGTCTGAACATTTATATCACCCACCAGCTGAAAGTGTTGGCAGGAATTTTTACCCCGGTAGCGACCGGGATACACCGGCATATCGCCGGCAAATACGACTACATTTGGGTGCCGGATATCCCCCAAGCCCCAGGTCTGGCAGGAAAACTCTCCCACGGATATACCACGCCAAAGGTACGGCATACGGGTTGGTTGAGCAGCAAGTTCCCTCTCGATATACCAGTGGAATACGGTATCACAGCCGTATTGTCAGGTCCCGAACCGCAAAGGCAAATGCTCGAAGATATCTTAATCCGGGTATTCCGGAAATTGCCCGGAACCAAAACAGCCCTCGTACGCGGCGTGGTGGATGGCTCACCGGATGTCCGTACCGGAGGTACGGTAAACATCTATAATTATTTGCACGGCGACTCCCTGAACCGGTTGCTCAACGCCTCGGAATACATAGTCAGCCGTTCCGGATATACCACCCTGATGGATATGGCAATACTGGGAAAAAAAGCAATCTATATCCCCACACCCGGACAGACAGAACAAGAATATTTAGCCCGGCTACAACGGCAAAGCGGCAAAGCGGTGGTGATGAAGCAAGATGAGACACTCGCCGGACGACTCTACCGGTATTTTGCAGACCGCTATCCGGCAGGCGTATAAGTATTTGCGGAAACTTTATTACTTTTACCCGTCAAAACACCATAGTATGAAAATAGAAGTATCGAACGGGGAAATAGTTGATAAATTGACGATTATTGAGATTAAACTCAAACACATCTCCGACCCTGAAAAACGCAAGAACCTACTGAAAGAATACGAAGTATTGAACGAAGCGGTAAAAAAAATATTGGACAAGAACCACGAGCTGTACCGCGCCTTGCTGGAAGTAAACCAAGAACTGTGGGACATAGAAGACCGTATCCGGGATTTGGAGCGCAACAAGGATTTCGGGGATGAATTCATCCAAACCGCCCGGTCCGTGTATTTCACCAATGACCGGCGTTCCGGTATCAAACGTCTAATCAACGAACTCACCGGTTCGGAATTGAAAGAAGAAAAATCTTACGAAAAATACGACTGACGGCACCTTGGCAAAACCCGCACACATTCTGGTCATACGTTTTTCCGCCATGGGTGATGTGGCGCTGACGGTTCCCGTGCTGAAAAACTTCAAACGCAAGTATCCGGAGATACATATCACAATGCTAACCCGGCCGTTTTTTCATCCTTTTTTCGACGGGATAGAGGGTCTGCATTTGCCGGAAACGGCTTTGAAAAACAGGCACAAAGGCATGTGGGGCATCCGGCGTTTGTACAAGGAATTATCGGAGGCAAATAAGTATGATGCCGTGTTGGACCTGCACGATGTGTTGAGAAGCAGATGGTTGGCGTTTTTGTTCAGCCTGCGCGGGGTCCCCGTTTTCCGTATCGGTAAAGAACGGAAGGCAAAGAAAGAGTTTCTGAAGGATGTATCTTCCGGAGCCCTGCCACATACCATCATGCGGTACCGGAAAGTATTTGCCGATGCCGGTTACCTTTTTCCTTTGGAGAAAGAGTTGATTACCCCTGCCGGGGAAATGCTGCCCCAGGAAATTTCCCTGTCGGATGTAAATATTGGAATCGCCCCTTTTGCCGCACATAAATCCAAAGAATGGGGAGTGGAACATACCGCCGGATTGATTGAAAAAATTCACAAGCTCAATGCGAAAACACATATTTTTCTGTTCGGTGGCGGTGCGGAAGAGTCCGCTCAATTGGAAAAAGTCGCTTCGAATGACCCTCGCGTAACGAACATCGCCGGCAAATACGATATACGAACCGAACTCCGCTTGATGCAGCATTTGAACGTCATGATAGGAATGGACTCCGGGAACACCCATTTGGCGGCATTGTCAGGCATACCCGTTATCAGCATTTGGGGAGGAACGCATCCCGGAACGGGTTTCGCTCCACTGTACCAGCCCGAAGAAAACCTCGTACTACCCGCCGGTGAAGACTGGAAAGACTCCGGATTATCCGTGTATGGCACCGACAAGCCACAAATACCCGAAACACCGTACTACCACATCCGTACAATTCCACCTGACCGTATTATCGACAGATTGTTGGAGATGGGCATTTGGTAAATTCATTGGAAAAATTCCCTTGCTCTTATAGTTGATAGTTGGGGAGCACTGTCATTTCGACCGGAGGGAGAAATCTTTTGTAGTTGATAGTGTTTAGTTTTTAGTTGATAGTTGGGTGTGCTGTCATTTCGACCGGAGGGAGAAATCTTTTGTAGTTGATAGTGTTTAGTTTTTAGTTGATAGTTGGGGAGCACTGTCATTTCGAACGAATGTGAGAAATCTTTTGTTTCTTTG
>CAZQPD010000188.1:0-14680 GCA_964595235.1 uncultured Polaribacter sp. | reverse complement strand
TCGAAATGAACTGTGTTAATTTCCAAATAATTTTTCTTTTTTTCAAAACGCCTTCGCGTTTTGAGTGGAAGGCATTTTGAAAAAAAGAAAAAATCATCCATGATTATATTTTGGGTTAACATAGTTTTCATCATACATTTGTTTATTTTTTACTACTCCAAATGCTTGTTTTAATAACTTATTAGCAATAGCTATATTGATTACTTTATTGGGTTTACCTTTTTCTTTTAACCTCTTTTCCAGCAACATACTCTGTTTATTATATTTTTTTGCGCTCCACGAACAAATGTATAATAGCTTTCTTACGTATTTATTACCCATTTTTGTAATATGACCTTTTCCATTAACACTGGTTCCGGATTTATAAACTTGTGGTGCGATGCCTATATAAGAAGCCATTTGTTTAGACGATTCGAATTTGGTGAAATTCTCACTTATAACGATTAACATTACAGCTGTTTTTTTACCGATGCCCGGGATAGAAGTTATCAATGATAATGTTTCATCGTAGTGTATTTGTGCCAATTCCATCATTTCATTTTCTAATTCTTCCCTTTCTTTTTGTATTTTTCTCAATAAAGAACGAAGCGTTTTAATTCCTTTTTTATTATTGACAATCATTTGATTAAAAGCTTCTAATTGATTTTTGATAGCTGTTTCTTGCTTGATTAGGTTTTCTATTATGGTATGTAGTTGAGACATTTGCTGGATAATATCATCTTTAGGTTTCCAGAGTTTTGGTTTTTCACTTTCACCATATGATGCAATCATAATAGCATCTTTTTTGTCTGTTTTGGTCCTAACCAGACGCATTCTCACAAAGTGTTTGACTTGTAATGGATTTACAACGGCTACTTTGTAACCGTTTTTGTGTAAAAAGTCAACCAATGGAAAATAATAAGTACTGGTTGCTTCCACGACCGTAATACTCTCCTTATCAATCAATTCGACGTATTTTTTAAATCCATCTAAATTGTTTTGAAATTTGTAAGACTTAAAAGTTCCGTCTTTTTGTTTAATCGCGACATCAAAACTTGCTTTTGAAATGTCAATTCCAATATATTTGCGCATAATTGATTGTTTTTTGAAGGAAACTATTTTATCTTATCAATCCTAAATACAGGCTTTATGCCTAATGAACTGTCCAAGATTAAAATAGATAGAGAAAAGGGACTGTCATTTCGAACGGGTTTTATTACCCAATGACACTTAATAGTCTTACCCTTTTCTCTTTTTTCCTTCATGGTTAATAATATTTCAAAGTTAATTAAAATTGGTTTTGCAAACATAGGATGACAGGAGTGTGTCATTCCGAATGAGCGACGAGGCACGAGGAGCGAGGAGGAATCTTTCCCTATAATCAAAAGATTTCTCACTCCGCTACCGCTCCGTATCGAAATGACAGGATGCCCAACTATCAACTCATAACTAAAAACTATCAACTACAAAAGATTTCTCCCTCCGTATCGAAATGACACGAACCCCAACTACTCCCCTATCACCAATTCCGAATCATTCGACAGGCTGAATATTCCGTATCCGCCTTCTATATTGCTATATACGATAACCGGCTGGGCGAAGGGGTTTGACTGTGCCATTTCATTGCTCTCCAAGGTCTGATAATACCGTATCATTTCCCCGTTGGTATGGCTCAATACGAATTTGTATTGTACTTCCTGCCCCTCTTCATTCTCATCATAATATTCCATTTTCAAATCGAACTCGTGATACTCTCCATCGAAAGTCTGGTCGCTGAAAAGCAGCCCGTCGTAATAATAAGTACCGGGCTTGATACTCTCAAAAGAACTCACCCACACACGCGACCACTCACCTTCCCCGTATTTGAGAAATACCGATACACCGTAATAATCCTCCGTACCGGGCGGGTCGTGAAATCCGAGGGTCAGCATTTCACCGTTTACGGTGGCACTCATCACCGGGACGGTAACGGGAAAGGTCTGAACAGCAGTAACTATGGGAAAACCGGGAGCTTCCGCAATCAACTCATAGCTCTCCCCGGGTACAAACTCAAAATCCGCGGGCAAACTGTAAATACCGCTATTCCCGGTAAATACCAACGGGGTGCCGCCGAGGCTTACCGTCGCGTCATCGACCAATTGTTCCTCCGATGATTCTTCGAGCCCACCCACACTATATGAAATTAACAATTGACGGCTGTCATCATCGCCACCATTTCCCAGCAGGGCGGTAACGGCTAATTTTGACTCATGTTCAGGCACATCCAAATCGACCACCGATTCGAAAAAGTCATTGCAGCCCGCTATCGACATCCAAACCGCTACAAACAAAATTATGACAGGGATTTTTCTCATTTTCCGGAGGAATTAAAATTTGAATTTATATGAAAAAGACGGTAATACGGGTATCAGACTCACTTGTTTATAGACTTTTCTGTCATTCTCCCAATCATCACCCAAGTAGATGAAATACGGATTGCGCCGGTTGTAAGCATTATAAATACTGAATATCCATGCGCGTTCACCCCATTTTTTCTTTTTGGAAAATTCCACTCCGATATCGAGACGGTGGTAGGCAGGCATCCGGAATGCATTCTTACTGCCGGAAATGTTTACATAGCTGTATTGATAATCCTCCACATGCTGCTGGTTGTTACCCCCGTACAAACCGCTGATATAATAATCATCGATATAGGTAGCTTCGGTCAATGTCATCGCATTCCCCGTGGCATAGACCCAGGTTCCGCTTACGGTCGTATGTTCAGACAATTTGTGCGCCAGCGTAATTCCGATATCATGACGCCGGTCGAACTTATACGGAAATTCATTCCCGTTATTGATATCATCGAATTGCCTGTTATTCCACGACAGGGTATAACCCAGCCATCCCGTAGTCTTTCCGTATTTTTTCTGAAATAGAATTTCCATTCCGTACGTAGTACCCTTTCCCTGGGTGATTTTATCTTCCCAATTTTCGTTGAACCCGGCAAATCCCGCTCCTTCTTTGTATGAAATCACATTTTGCATTTTCTTGTAATACGCCTCCCAACTCCATTCGATATCATCCGGCAGGGTGGTCGCTACACCTATGGCGTATTGCTGTGAAGTCTGGGGCTTTATCCTCGCTGTCGAAGGCACCCACAGGTCGGAAGGCATGCCTACGGATTCATTGGTAAGCAAATTAATGTATTGTGCCATAGTGGCATACGATGCTTTTACACTCCATTTGTCATTGAACAAATACCGCATGGCAATGCGCGGCTGCGGGTAGAAATAATTCGTATCATCCACGGCAAAACCGGACAAATGAACACCCAAATTGAGCTTCAATGATTTCAGGTTCAATTCATCTTCCGCATATATAAAATACTCGTGCGAATAGCGTTCTTTTTGTGTGAAATTATAATTTTCCGTTATCACCTCCTCTCCCGAGAAATGAAAGGCGCCCGGGTTATACGTGTGGTAGGTCTCTCCCAATCCAAAACGGAAATAATGCACGGGATCAGGAATATAATCCACATCCAGCTTTCCCGCCCAATCGAATATTCCGGAGAAATAGCGGGCATTGTACCGGTAAAGTTCATCGTCGTACCGCTGTTCGTCAAGGGCTTCAAAATCAAAACGGAATTTGCTGTATGTCAATGTGGTATTGGCAAATAATTTCGGGGATATTTTATAGTTCCATCGGACAGCCGTAATGATATTGCCCCAATCTATACCCCCGGCGGTACGGTAGTAGTCATTATTATTATAGCTGTCGGTAATATCCATACCGAAAACATCCGAACCCAAATATGCACTGGCATACAAGGTATGCTTGTCGTTGAAACTGTGGTTGATCTTGGCGTTCAAATCGTAGAAATATGCGGTAAAATCCAAGTCTTCGAAGCTGTTTGCACTTGGATTTTTTACCAATGGCTTAACTATCAGGTCGATATAATTCCGCCTTCCGGATATCATAAAGGAAGTTTTGTCCTTGACAATGGGACCTTCGAGTGAAAGCCGGGAGGACAAGAGACCGATAGACCCCGCACCGTGCCATTCCTTGCGGTTCCCTTCTTTCATATTGATCTCTATCACCGAGGACAGGCGACCGCCGTAGCGGGCGGGAAAACCGCCTTTGGTAAGGGATACGTTCTTGATGGCATCGGTATTGAACACCGAGATAAAACCGAACAGGTGGGAGACGTTATACACCGGCACACCGTCGAGAATGACCAGGTTCTGGTCGGGGCTACCCCCTCTTACGTACAGCCCGTTGAAACCTTCGAGTCCGCCTTGTACACCGGGCAGGAGTTGCAGGGTTTTCAATACGTCGGCTTCCCCGAGCAGGGAAGGAATTTTCTCTATATCACTCACCTGCACTTCCACCTTGCTCATCTGTACCTTTTTTTGAATTTTCTCTTTGCGCGATGCGGTAATCAATACTTCGTCCAGAGTATTGCCGGGGCGCAGGGATACGTTAATCAATGTATCTTTGGTCAATTCGAAATCAGACATATACGACTCATAACCGACGAATGAATAATCGAGTGACACTTTGCCTTCCGGCAATGTCAAACTATAAAAACCATAGGAATTACTCACCGTTCCGGCGCCCGATTCGAAATCATATACATTGGCGGAAATGAGTTTTTCTCCGCTTTCGGCATCGCTAATATATCCGCTGATGGTATGGCGTTGGGCGTTCAGTGCGGAGAAGGTGGAAATACAAAATACCGCAAGTAATATTTTTTTCATAAACGAGGGGTATTACAAATCGAGCTGCAAGCTGAACATCACCCTGCTGGGGCGGTTGTCATAGGTAAATAGTACTCCGTTGTCCGTGGCGAATTGTACTTCGTTCGGCGTAAGTCCGCGTTCATAACGCACATCCAGTGCCAGGCTCTTGATACGTACACCGAAGCCCAAATGCGCACCGGTGGTAAAGTCGTCATAGGTCACTTCGGTGGTGTGAATGGAAAAATCCGGCGGCATCATGTATTGAAAATCCGGACCGGCATTGACATACAGGGCTTTGAAAATATTTAATCCTATCAATACGGGGATATCTATCTTCCGGTTGGTCAGGGTAGCTATTTCTTCCGCCTCGAAGGCATTATCATATTGCGAATAAATCAGTTCGGGCTGGATGAACAATTTGGAGAAAGACAAACGGGAATATACCCCGCCGTGGTAGCCTTCGCGGTTTTCGGCACCACTCATAGCATCCCTGACAATACTTTCATTCTGGTGCACTTCGGTCATATCATCGCTGTAATTATAGTGAATTCCCGCTTTGATTCCGAAAGTAAAGTCTTGGGCAAAAATCCCGTTGTACAAACCGGTGATGAACAATAATATTAGCAGTCGGGTTCTCATATTTTATCTTTACTATACTATTTTATTAAACGCAAAAGTCGTCAAAATGTTTCATTATTTGACATTTACTTTCAAGAAAAGTTTGTTCTCAATATATCCTTCCAGGGTATCACCGGGATTGACCTTGCCGGTTCCCGCCGGAGTTCCGGTAAAAATGATATCCCCCAATTTCAGGGTAAAAAAACGTGATACATAGGAAATTATGTCCCCGACGTCCCATAGCATCAGGGAAGTATTGCCCCTTTGTACCGTACGACCGTTGATATTCAGGTGAAAATTCAAGTTGCGGATATCGAATAGGTCTTTGGGTACAAATTTCCCGATGATGGCACTGCCGTCAAATGCTTTGGCTTTCTCCCATGGCAAACCCTTTTCTTTCAGTTCGTTTTGCAAATCCCTGGCGGTAAAATCTATTCCCAAACCTATTTCGTCGAAATACTTGTGGGCAAAGCGCGGGGAAATGTATTTTCCGGAACGGTTTATCTTGACTATTATTTCCGTCTCAAAATGAATTTCCCGGCTGAAAGCCGGTAAATAAAAAGGGTGCTTGGCGGGAAGGACAGCCGAACCGGGCTTGAGAAAGACCACGGGCTCTCGAGGCATTTCATTGTCCAATTCGTCGATATGATCTTTATAATTCCGTCCTATACAGATGATTTTCATTTCTTTACAATTTCATTTTGCTCTTCGCGAGCCAATTTTCTTTCTATACGTCCGGCTATGACAATACTCACTTCATAGAGCAATATGACCGGAATGGTCACGATGATTTGACTCAATATATCGGGTGGGGTAACCACAGCCGCCAGTACGAGAACCAGTACAATGGCATGCTTGCGGTAGGTACGGAGAAATGCCTGTGTGACCAGCCCCAATTTGGACAAAAAATAGATGATGACAGGCAACTCGAACATAAGTCCTGCCGCGAGGACGGATGTCTTGATAATGGAAAAATACGAGCTGACCTGGAAGTTCTTCTCGATACTCTCACTGATGGTATAATTTCCCAAAAAATTGATAGACAAAGGTGTAATCACATAATACCCGAACAATATACCCGAAAAGAACAGCATGGACGAAATGATAATAAATGCCGACGCATACCGGCGTTCTTTTTCCAGCAAACCGGGACGGATGAACTTCCAAAACTCCCACAATATATAGGGAAAAGCGATAATCACACCGGTGATAAAAGAAATCCATAAATGCATGGAAAATTGCTCCGCCATACCCAGGCTTTGGAGTGTAAAGGGCAATTTTTCAATACACAACCCGTCGGTGGAGAACACTTTGGACAGACGGCACAGGGCGCGGTAAGTAAAGAAGCCGGTGTGTGCCGGAGCGAACAATATCCGGTCGAAAATGAGGCTTTTGAGAAACACAAATACAAAAACCGCTACCGCCAATACCGCCACCGTAGCCCTGATCAAATGCCAACGCAATTCCTCGAGGTGTTCGAGGAAGGACATTTCGTTGGGGTTCTTACGTGCATTCATACCATCGAACGGTTCAATAATTATAATATTCCTTCTTTCAATATATCGTGCAGGTGTATCATTCCCGAATACTTACCGTCTTTCATCACGAGCAATTGGGTGATATTGTGTTGTTTCATCAGTTTGAGCGCATCGGTAACAAGTGCATCGTGGAGGATGACTTTGGGGTTCCGGCTCATGATGTCTTTTGCCGACAGGTCTTCGAGCGAGGGATTGTTTTGCAGCATACGCCGCAGGTCGCCGTCGGTGATGATGCCCAGCAGTTCTCCGTTCTCCATCACAGCGGTACTGCCCAGGCGCTTCGAGGATATCTCTATGATGACTTTTCTTATGGGGTCATCGGGGCTGACGACCGGTTTTTCGCCGGTTCCCAACAGATCGGACACGCGTAAATACAGCCTTTTGCCCAAGGTGCCGCCGGGGTGGTAACGGGCAAAGTCATCACTGGTGAAATCCCTCAAATGCAGCAAAGCCATAGCAAAAGCATCCCCGAGTACCAATTGAGCCGTAGTGCTGGTAGTCGGGGCGAGATTGTTCGGGCAGACTTCCTTTTCGACAAATGCATGAAGGACATAATCAGCCTGTTGCGCCAAGTATGATCCGGTGTTCGAAGTAAGGGCAATAATCGGGTTCGCATTGTTCTTAATCAGAGGTAACAAGACTTTTATTTCGGGGGTTTCCCCGCTTTTGGATATTACGAAAAGTACATCTTCTTTCTGGATAATGCCGAGGTCACCGTGCACGGCATCGGCGGCATGCATAAAGATAGCCGGGGTACCGGTGGAATTTAGCGTAGCTACAAGTTTACCGCCAATATGGGCACTCTTCCCTATCCCGGTGACGACCACCCTTCCGCCGGATTCGAACACCTCACGTACCGCTGCGGTAAAATCAGGGGTGATATAATCCGCTAATTTCAATACCGACTGCCCTTCGGCACGGATGGTATCCAGAATAATTCTTTCTATTTTGCTGTCGTCAATCATAACGGAAAGGGTGTTATAATGAAGCTTTTATAAATTCCACTGTGAATATGTAACGCATTAAATATTTTTTTGTAAATTCGTGTTGTCAGACGGCGAGATGTATTCTCCCCTTTGCAAAAGTATTCATTTTTTCATTATTACCCATGAAACAAAAAGAAATGGATTTGCACAAAGCCCTGAAAAAATTTTTCGGCTTTGAACAATTTATCGGGCTCCAAGAGCCTGTAATAAAAAGCGTTATGGAAGGCAACAACACCTTCGTCATCATGCCGACCGGTGGAGGCAAATCCCTTTGTTATCAATTGCCCGCCCTGATGAAAGAAGGAACAGCCATAGTGGTTTCCCCACTTATTGCACTGATGAAAAACCAAGTGGATGCACTTCGCGGAGTATCGGAAAATGAAGGAATCGCCCACGTACTCAACTCTTCATTGAACAAAAAACAAATCAGGCAAGTGATGGAGGATATAGAGAGCGGGGTGACCAAGTTACTCTACGTCGCCCCCGAATCACTGACCAAAAAAGAATATATCGATTTTCTAAAACAGCAAAAAATATCTTTTGTAGCGGTGGACGAAGCGCATTGTATCTCCGAATGGGGACATGACTTCCGTCCCGAATACAGGAACCTGCGCAATATCATCAACGAGATAGACGACGTCCCCATCATCGGACTGACGGCTACGGCTACCGAAAAAGTGCAGGAAGACATATTGAAAACCCTGAAAATGACGGATGCCAAAACCTTCAAAGCTTCCTTCAACCGCCCCAACCTCTTCTACGAAGTACGTCCCAAAACCAAAGACGTACAAAAAGATATCATCCGGTTCATCAAACAACGCCCCGGAAAATCCGGTATCATCTACTGCTTGAGCCGTAAGAAAGTGGAAGAAATCGCACAGATTCTCCAAGTGAACGACATCAAAGCCATCCCCTATCACGCCGGTTTTGATTCGAAAACCCGTACCAAACACCAGGATATGTTCCTCATGGAAGAAGTGGATGTGGTCGTAGCCACCATCGCCTTCGGAATGGGAATAGACAAGCCGGATGTACGTTTTGTAATCCACCACGATATGCCAAAGAGCCTGGAGAGTTATTACCAAGAGACGGGAAGGGCGGGACGTGACGGAGGCGAAGGGCATTGTCTTGCCTACTACTCGTATGACGATATCGAAAAACTCGAAAAGTTCCTGTCGGGAAAACCCATCGCCGAACAGGAAATCGGACATGCATTGCTTCAAGATGTGGTCGGCTATGCCGAGACATCCATGAGCCGGCGTAAATACCTGCTTCATTATTTCGGCGAAGAGTTCGACGAAATAAATGGCCCGGGTGCCGATATGGACGACAATATGCGAAATCCCAAACCCAAACGCGAAGCCAAAGACGAAGTGCTGATGCTGCTGAAAACCATCCGCGATACCAAAGAACAATACAAAGCCAAAAATCTGGTCAATATCATGACCGGAACTTCCAACGCCCTGCTGAAATCACACAAAGTGCCGGATCTCGACTGTTTCGGTTCCGGAAAAATGCACGACGGACACTTCTGGATGGCTCTCATCCGCCAAATAATGGTACAAGGCTACATACGGAAAGACATAGAACAATACGGGGTCATGCGGCTGACGGACAAAGGACGTGCATTTATCGAAAAACCGCACTCCTTCATGATGACCGAAGACCACAAATACGAAACAGACGACAATATCAAAATCGTCCACCCCAACCGCGGGGGCGGCGCCTCCGATGAGAAACTCATCAAAATGCTGAAAGACCTGCAAAAGAAAGTGGCAAAAAAACACAACGTACCCCCCTATGCCGTATTCCAGGAAACATCACTGGAAGATATGGTGCTGAAATACCCCACCAACCTCGAAGAACTCAAACAGGTGCATGGCGTAGGTGAAGGCAAAGCGCGGAAATACGGTAAGGAATTCGTCGAACTCATCGCCAAATACGTAGAAGAGAACGATATCATACGCCCCGACGACCTGATAGTGAAGAGCACCGGTACTAATTCCGCCCTGAAACTCGCCATTATCCAAAGTACCGACCGCAAAGTTCCCCTGGAAGAAATCGCCCATATCAAAGGCTTGACCTTCGAGGAACTCATCATGGAAATGCAACGTATCGTATATTCGGGCACCAAACTCAATATCGACTATGCCATATATGATATACTCGACGAAGACCAGGTCGAAGAAATTTTCGAGTATTTCCGCGAAGCGGAAAGCGATAAAATCAGCCTGGCATATCAAGAATTCGAAGGGGAATACGAAGAAGAAGAATTACGCCTGGTACGTATCAAATTCATCAGCGACGTAGCGAATTGACATTCAGCGGTTTGATATAACGGGGGCTGCTATTGCCCGGTTGGGGAATTGTCAGTGGACCCTACGTAGCGCTCAAAAAAATTATTTTTACACGGAAATATATTTTCCGGCAGGTATGCTCTATCCCCGTACCGTTTACGGCGGCTTTTATTCCACCTTATACCTCCAACCGAAAGGATCTTCGGCTCTGTTGTATTGTATATCGGTGAGTTTATCTTTGATATAAGCTCCCATTTTATCCTCTATATGCGGTAGTTCGTATTCCTTATTCCGGTAAGAAAAACTCTTGACCGGGCTGACTACTGCAGCGGTACCGGCTCCGAATATTTCGAGCAACCTGCCTGCTTCCGCCGCTTTGACGAGTTCATCGACCAATATGGGACGAACCTCCACTTTGATTCCGAGATGACCGGCCAATTCGATAATGCTCTTTCGCGTCACCCCATCGAGGATACGGTCGCTGGTAGGTGCGGTGACCAGCGTATCATCGATTCTGAAAAATACATTCATCGTACCGGCTTCTTCCAACCGGGTATGCGTACAATCATCCGTCCATATCACCTGTTTGTAACCCTTGCGGACAGCCAAATCGGTGGGATAAAACTGTGCCGCATAATTACCCGCCGCCTTTGCCGCACCGGTACCTCCATTTGCCGCACGGCTGTATTTCTCGGCTACCACGACACCCACTTCCCCTTTGAAATAACTGCGGACGGGTGATAGGATAATCATAAATTTGAACGTATCGGAAGGTGTAGCCAATATCTCATTTTGCGTAGCTATCATAAAGGGCCGGATGTACAACGACAATTCCTTTTCTTCGTTGTATTTCGCCCAGTCCGAATCCAGCAGCAACAATTTGTTCAAAGCCTCGAAAAAAAGCTCCTCCGGAAGCTGTGGCATATGCAAGCGCTTGGCGGAGTTGTTCAGACGTTTTTGGTTCTGGTCGGGACGGAACATCCACAGGTTTCCTTCTTTATCCTTGTATGCCTTCATCCCTTCGAACACCGCCTGCCCGTAATGGAACACCTTCAACGACGGAAATACACTGATAGGCTGATACGGCTTAATCACCGGATCGCGCCATGCCCCGTCTATAAAATCACACTCGAACATATGGTCGGAAAATACCGAACCGAAGGTAAGGTGCTCGAAATCCACTCCGTGGATTTTGGTCTCTTGGGATTTTTCTATCCGGATAGCGGGAAGTTCTTTCACATTCATAACATACGGTTTTTTCAGGACACAAATATAATGAAAACTACGCGGAAATACAAAGATATTTATCGTATTTTTGTTTATAAATCGTAAAAATCCGGTTCCGGCATATTCACAATTTGAAAATTATTCAATAAACATGGAGAAAAACAAAAAAATCATCATTACAGCAGATGGTTCCCATACCATATTGTTACCCGGACAGCGGGAATCTTATCATTCCCGCAAGGGGGCATTGACAGAGTCGGAACACGTATTTATCCGTATGGGCTGGGACCATCTCCTGCATAGGGGAACTTACAGACGCCCCCTACACGTTTTTGAAATGGGATTCGGCACGGGACTCAATGCCCTGTTGACACTCCGGAGCGCTCTCGCCGCTCGAATTCCCGTACACTATACTACGGTCGAAGCTTTCCCGCTGGAAAACGACTACATCGAGGCATTGAACTACGGAAATCTATCCGGCGGCGGGCTCCGGCAATACTTCCGCGATTTACATTCCGCCGGATGGAATATGGAAACGGAAATCATACCGGCTGCCGGCTTCGTCATTCAGAAGTTAGCGGTTACTCTCGAAAAATTCACGACTGACAACACCTTCGACCTGATCTATTACGATGCTTTCTCCCCGCGGGTACAACCCGGACTGTGGACACAAGATATATTCGACAAAATGTATAACCTCACCAATCCGGGCGGGATACTGGTAACTTATTCGGCCAAAGGCAGTGTCCGGAGGGCTATGATTCGCGCCGGCTTCACGGTAGAACGACTGCCCGGACCTCCCGGCAAAAGGGAAATGCTGCGGGCGGTGAGAAACAGGTAACTTCGTTAACCTTATTTCCGGAAAAAATTCTGTTATTTTGCCGGAAATTCATCAAATGAAAGAAACAAGTAATATCACAGGCAAAAAGATACGTATCGCGGTAGCCTCTACCGACGGACACAGCTTGTCGGGACATGCGGGCAGTACGACCACTTACCTGGTTTACCATTGTGAGAACGGGCATATCATAGAGCGGAAAATTCTCGAAATTCCACCCCGTGACACCCTGCGAAATGTATTTCATACTCCGGGCAGGCTCAAAGAAAACCATCCGCTTTTTCAAGTGGATTACCTATTGGTAACATCCCTCGGTGAAAGCGGGGTAAAAAGACTGAAACGGAAAGGCGTACAGGCGCTCATCGTCGATGAATATGCCAACCCCGGTACGGCTATCGAAAAATTACTAAACGGCACTCTCAAAACTTACGAACCGCACCGGCACCACCACCACGACCACCACGACCATCACGACCACGAGTCATAATATCCCCCGTATTCCGGACGGTTTTTTTGCAGTGAAAAATGCATATCCGGCGCGGTTTTTGTATATTTGCCTTCGGCAAACCGTCCTGTCGCCCTGTCATTTCCGGCAGGGAGGAAAGTCCGGACACCACAGCGCAGCGCAGCGGTTAACAGCCGCCGCCCGGCTTTACCGCCGGGTAGGACCAGTGCAACAGAAAGTATGTACGGGTAATGCCGTAGTGAAATCAGGTAAACTCTGCGCGGTGCAATGCCATGTATATTGGAGTTCGAGGTTTGCGCGACCGATTCCAAGGGGTAGGCAGCTACGAGGGCTGCAGCAATGCAGACCCCCAGATAAATGACAGGAATCCGCAAGGATACAGAATCCGGCTTACAGGTTTGCCGCTTTTTTTATTAACCATACACCGCATCCTTATGAACGAAACGGCTATCTACCTTATTCTCACCGGCATACTGTCCTTGATTACCGGCTTTATCATCGGAAAATTATGGATTCAAGGAAGGCTGGGAGCCAAAATATCCGGACTTACCGCCGAAAAACGGCAAATGGAAAATCAAATATCCAAAATCACCGGCGAACTGTCTGAAAAAAACCGCCAGCACCAATCTTTGTTAGAACAAAAACAACAACTGGAAATATCGGTTGCCGAAAAAAACTCAATCATCAACAGCCTGCAAGACAAACAAAAAGCCCTACAAGAGGAAACATCCAAAATACGGGAACAACTCAATAAGGAGTTCGAAAACCTCGCCAACAAAATCATGGAGGAAAAAACGGAAAAATTCACCCGCCAAAACAAAGAAAACCTCCAACAAATACTTACTCCCCTCAACGAAAAAATAAAAAACTTCGAGGAGAAAATAGAACGCACCCACAAGGAAAGCATCGATTACCACGCCGCACTCCGGCAACAAATCAGAGGATTGCAAGAGCTAAACCGGATGATCACCAAAGAGACCGAAAACCTCACCAAAGCCCTGAAAGGCGACAGCAAAACCCAGGGAAATTGGGGCGAAATGGTATTGGAACGCATCCTGGAAAGCTCCGGTCTCGAAAAAGGTCGCGAATACGAAGTAGAAAAGAGCTTCGCATCAGACGAACCCGGAGTAAGCCGCCGAAGACCGGACATCATCATTCACCTGCCGGGCAACCGTAAGATGATTATCGACTCCAAAGTCAGCCTGACTCATTACGAACAATGGGTTAGTGCTAGCGACGAACAGGAAAAACAAAGCTTTCTAAAACTGCACCTTCAGTCACTCCACAGGCATATCAACCAATTGAGTGATAAATCATACGAAAATATCTACAAAATAGAATCCCCTGATTTCGTATTGATGTTCATCCCCATCGAGCCTGCCTTCGCCATCGCGCTACAAAAAGAACCCGACCTGTACCTGAAAGCTTTCGACAAGAAAATCGTCATCGTCACCCCCACTACCCTGCTCGCCACCCTACGGACTATCGACTCTATGTGGATGAATGAAAAACAACAGCAAAACGCCATGGAAATCGCCCGGCAAGCCGGCGCCCTATATGACAAATTCGTCAACCTCATCGACAACCTCGAAAAAGTCGGACACAAAATGAACGCGGCAAAACAGGAATACGATACGGCTATGAACCGGCTGGCTACAGGAAACGGAAACATACTCGGCAGAATAGAACGGCTGAAAAAAATGGGAGCAAAAACCAAGAAAGCACTGCCGGAAAAATGGCTGTCGAAATCCAAAGACAACCCGGATGAATAATGCCATGGAACCGGATGAAATATAGTTGGGGTACCTGTCATTTCGATACGGAGCGGTAGCGGAGTGAGAAATCTTTTGTAGTTGATAGTGTTTAGTTTTTAGTTGATAGTTAAGAGCTTGTGTCATTTCGAACGAATGTGAGAAATCTTTTGAATTTATGCCTTGTTTGGAAAGATTCCTCCTCGCTCCTCGTACCTCGTCGCTCGTTCGGAATGACACGGCTCTGTCATTTCGATAC
>CAZQPD010000187.1:0-15233 GCA_964595235.1 uncultured Polaribacter sp. | reverse complement strand
GCCCTTTTCTCTTTTTTCCTTCATGGTTAATAATATTTCAAAGTTAATTAAAATTGGTTTTGCAAACATAGGATGACACCGCGCCCTCAACTATCAACTCAAAACTAATAACTCACAACTATCAACTTTCGAGCGTTATTCAGCAGACCCTATTTCAACTTCCCGTACATCCTCAAAGCGTATTCATCCGACATACCGGCTATATACGAAGTTATGTTCAGCAGTATTTCATAGAGGGAGCCGTCCGGAGGAACATGTTTGAATTTTTCCGGCAGTATCTGCCATACGAGCCGGTCGAATCCCGAAGCGTTCTCCCGGGCATTGCCCATTGCGGCATCGATAAATACATCCAATAAGAACTGTATGGCACGGTATCCTTTCAGCTCTTTTTCCACTACCTCCCTGCTCCGGTAAAAATGCGTTTTCGAAATGTGAATGATATCGTCCAATTGAGCTGAATAGTTACCTTTGGCGAGCAATGAAGTGGAAAATTCTCCTGTGAGAATCTGTTCATAATACCGATCGAAAACACCGGTCGCATCGTATATCAAGGATTGGATGGCGAGTGCCCGTAGATATCCGACCCTTTCCTTACGGGTAGGGAGTGAGCTGAACTTTTCCCTGTTGAGGTTATTCCGCACGATTTTTATCATATATTCCAAAGCTTTTTCTTCGGGGATGTACCCCAGGTTGATAGCATCTTCGAAGTCTATGATCGTATAGCAAATATCATCGGCCGCTTCGACCAGGTATGAAAGCGGGTGGCGGTAATAACTCCCCGTCTCTTTCGACAATATCCGGAGTCCGAGATCGGATGAAAGTTCTTCGAAAAAAGGAAGTTCGGAACGGAAAACCCCGTATTTTTTGGTTGCGATATGCGGAGAGGGACGCCGGTCGAACGAGGGTCCGGGATATTTCATAAAAGCACCGAGGGTGGCATACGACAAGCGCAATCCTCCCGGTGCATACGGACGGTCGTGTACCAGAAGCCGGAACCCGTTGGCATTCCCCTCGAAATGCGTCAAATCCCGCCACTGCCCGGCAGACAACTCCTTGTGGAACTTCTTCCCGTTGCCATGGGCGAAATAATCACTGATAGCCCGTTCGCCGCCATGGCCGAAAGGGGGGTTCCCGATATCGTGCGCCAAGGCAGCGGCAGCCACTATTGCCCCGAAATCGTGGATTTTGTACCCCTCTTTTTTCAGTTCCGGATGCTTCGACAGAACGATATTACCGGCTAAACGCCCCAATGTCCTGCCTACGACACTCACTTCCAAGCTATGTGTCAGCCGCGTATGGACAAAGTCCATTTCCGACAGGGGAACCACCTGGGTCTTGTCTTGCAACGAGCGGAAATCCCCGGAGAAAATGATGCGGTCGTAATCCACTTCAAAACCCAACCGTGTTTCATCTTGCAACAACCGCGGACGCGATTCCGTATCGCCGTACCGTTTGAGTGATAATAATGCCTTCCAATTCATTTGCCGGAATTTCTATTTCTTACAAATCTATAAAAAAGTACCGACATGGAAATATCGGGGAAAATTCATCCGGGCTGCGGATATTTTGTTACATTTGCCTCGTAAATAAAAACCATATGACCATGAAACGAATAGCCGTATTGATAAGTATTACCGTTCTTGTTTTGGCATTTCAATCCTGTAAAAGCAATGCAGCATCCAAAATAAAAGACGAGGACGCCGTGGCGGCAAAACAAAAAATTAAGGAATCTGCCGAAAAGCTGCCCGTTATCACTTTCGAAAATGATGTGTTTGATTTCGGAACCGTCAATGAGGGCGATGTGGTGGAAGCCACCTTCAAGTTCAAAAACACCGGAAAAGGAGACCTGATTATCACCAAAGCCAAAGCCTCCTGCGGATGTACGGTACCGCAATGGCCCAAGAACACCCCCATCAAACCGGGTGAGGAAGGGGAAATAACCGCAAAATTCAAAACCCTGCACAAACGTAACAACCAAACCAAAACCATCACCCTCACTACCAATACAGCCAACGGAAAAGAAGTCATAAAACTGAAAGGTTTCGTTACACCCGACCCCAAATACGACCGGAAAACCAATAAGAACAAAGCGCCGAAACCCCTTTCGCGTGCACCTATCACTCCTGCCAAATAACCACCGACAAAAACCCTACTCACTATGGAACAAATGCTGCCCTTATTACTGCTGTTTGTCATCATTTACTTATTCATGATCCGTCCCCAATTGAAACGCCAAAAGATGGAAAAGGCATTTCAGGAAAGTATCAAAAAAGGCGACCCGGTGGTGATGACCAGCGGAATACACGGCAAAGTAGCTGAAATCAACGACAGCGACGGCACCGTAATTATCGAAACCAAAGCGGGGCGTATCAAATTCGAACGCTCGGCTATCTCGATGGATTTGAGCAAAAAATACCGTAAAAAGGATAAGGAATAAGCCCGGCCGGCTTCCGCGTGACTTAATACGACAGGTGTTTCTACCCGTCATCAGATATACACATAAATGTTTGCCAATCCGTTCAAAGCGTTTCAGTTCAAAACATTCGGTGTGTTTCTGGTATTGTCTGCCCTCTTTTGGCTTTTCGGAAAATTATCAGAGGAGTACATTTTCGTCCAGGAATTTCAGCTCCGGTACTCCGGTACACCGGAGGAATTACTCGTGATTACGCCTCCGCCGGAAAAAATAGAAGCCCAGCTCAAAGGTAGCGGCTTCCAAATTCTCGCTTCGAAGTTTTTCCGTCCGGTCATCCGCTTGGATTTTACCGGTTTCGAACAAGACGGAAAGTCCGGCAAATATTATTACCTGCCGAACCGTCATTTACCGGTTTTTCAAAAAAAATTTTACCGCTGGGAATGGCGGCGTTTTTTGCAAGACAGTATCACATTTACCGCAGGTAAAAAAGAAACCCGCTTGGTCCCTGTCGTCAACCGGGTAAAAATCATCTGTGAACCCGGATACCAGGTACAAGGAGGGATAAGGGTTTCCCCCGATTCCATACGGGTAATGGGACCGCAGCAATTATTGGAAAACATCCCTTCCGTCTCCACCCGGGCTCTTACCCTGGATGGGATAAACGACAGCATTCGCCGCGAAGTCGGTTTGGAAATACCCGTTCCGGGAAATGCGGGGATTACCTTACAACCCGCCAAAGTTCTTATACGTGCCAGTATCGTCCGGTTTACCGAAATGGAATGGAAGCTCCCGGTTAGGTCTCCCGCCCGTGAAAATCTGAAAATCATTCCCGATAGCGTTCGTGTGGTCTTGCAAGTACCTTTCGAACGGTATCCCGAACTCTTGCCGGACGCCATATCCCTTTCCGCCGGCCTTTCCGGGCATAGCAAAACCGTGAAGGGAAAATCCCCCGTACATATCGTACGAAAACCGGATTTTGTAAACATCATACGTATAGACCCCGATTCCGTAATGGTATGGAAAGTTCACGGGACGAAACGTTGAAATCTGCCCGCCAGCGGGGACCCTGTCATTCCGGACGAGCGACGTAAGGAGCGAGGCGTGTCCCGAAGCATTTTGGGAAGGAATCTTTCGAAATGTGCAAAAAATAGAAAAGATTTCTCACATCCGTTCGAAATGACAGCGCACCCAACTATCAACTAATAACTAATAACTCACAACTATAAAAGATTTCTCACTCCGCTTCGCTCCGTATCGAAATGACAGCGCACCCAACTATCAACTAATAACTCAAAACTATCAACTCTAGAAGATTTCCCTTGTTCGAGGGTACTACTACGGCAGTCCGGCGTGGATATCCCGCATTGCGGGATAAAAAAAAAACGTATATTTGAAAAAAATAACGGAACGATTATGAACGGAACATTGAACAAAGTTATCTTGATAGGGCATCTTGGTGATGAAGTGAAAATGAGGTATTTCGAGGGAGGCTATTCCCTCGGCAGATTTCCCCTGGCCACGAACGAAACCTATACGAACAAAGAAGGGGAGCGTGTCAGCATTACGGAATGGCACACCATCATCGTTCGGAACAAATTAGCCGAATTGTGTGAAAGGTACCTTTCCAAAGGCGATAAAATATACTGTGAAGGACGTATCAAAAGCCGCCAGTGGACCGGGCAGGACGGGCAGACCCGTTATTCTACCGAAATTCATGTAAAAGACATCGTATTCCTTCAAACGAAAAAACAGGAACAACGGTACCATACCCCCGCTACCCGCGAAGCGGGAGAGCGAGACGAAGATGCTGCCGGTTCCGGCGATACCGGCGATACGGAGAATGATATGCCTTTCTAATATCATCCTGTTGGCAAATGGGAATACAAATTTTTCGATATAGCCGGGTGCTTACGGTACTGTGGCTTCTGTCTGGTATTACTTCTTGCAGCAAGCCCCCCGTGCCGAAGCCCAAAGCTTTCCTGTACCTCGAATACCATCAGCCCGGTTACAAAAGGGTGGTGAGTGATTGCCCGTATTCCATGGCGGTATCGGAGTTTGCCCGCTGGCGCTATACCCGGGGTTGTGATGCCGTGGTGACCTACCCGGCTATGAGAGCTCAAATATTCATCACATACCGGAGAGTAAAGGACAATTTGAAACTCATCTTGTCGGAAGCCGACAAGCTCACTTCCGCCCATACGGTAAAAGCTGATGCTATCATTCCGCATCCGTACGAGAATCCCGGCAAGCGAGTATATGGCTTGCTGTCGGAAGTGGAGGGGAATGCCGCATCCAACATACAATTTTACGCCACAGACAGCACGCATCATGTGATTACCGCTGCGTTGTATTTCAAAGTGGAACCCAATTACGATTCGCTATATCCAGCAGTTCAATATCTGAAAGAGGATATGATAAAGATGATGGAAACCTTGGAATTTAAATCCCGTTGAGATGCGCCGGAGAATAGATTGGATAGATCAGGTAAAGGGATGGGCTATCTTTTTGGTGGTCTATGGGCATAACTTTCCCGTGACAGAGAAGTATATTTATACTTTCCACATGCCGTTGTTCTTTATGATTGCCGGCTTTTTTCATCCGCGGGAGCAGACGCGGGAGGTCATTGCCCGGAGGGCAAAATATTTGCTGGTTCCGTATTTTCTCTGGGCGTCGATATTGTATGTTTTCTGGTTCTTTGCCGGAAGGAAATTCGGAGAAAGTGCGGCTTATCACTTGTCTCCGTTGAAGAATTTTGCCGGTATTTTCTATGCACAAGGCGGACGGGAATATATGGATTGGGGTATCCCGTTGTGGTTTTTGCCGGCTATGTTCCTCACTTTCCTCTTGTTCTACCTGGTACGTTCCGCCGGAAAATACCAATACCTGCTATTGGCACTACTGGTTGTTTCCGGTTTTTTGATTCCCGGGTTTGTCCCCCGGAAATTACCTTGGAGCCTCGATGTAGCGATGGTCGCACTGGCATTCTATTCCGCCGGATTTTACACTTTTTCTTTTTTTAAAAATGCACCTTCCGCCAGTGCCCGCCGGATACTCGTTCTGACGGGAATTTTGCACGCCGTATTGTATTTCTTTAATTCCAAAGTGGATATGTACCGTTCGGAATACGGCAGGGCGGTGGTTTTCCTGCTGAACGGCTGGGCGGGGAGTACTTTTTATCTGTTGCTTTTCAGGGAGTTGATACGTTTTCCTTTTTTGAGTTATATAGGTAAATACACCATTCCCATCCTCGCTATGCAATTACGGGCAATGACCGTGATCAAAGCGTTTTTGATCTATGTAGCCGGCAGGCAGGTACTCGATTTTTCCGAAGGGGAACGCCTGCTGTATTCCGTCGTGCAAATCCTATTGATGATACCGGTATTTTTTCTGATAGACAAATACGCACCCATACTCAATGGCAGTCCGAAAAAAACATAATCCGCCCTATCTTTTTTATACCGTATCGGGTCTTTCTACCGGTATATTCGCTTGTTTTGCTTCCTATTCGCATTTGCCGTTGGAAGGCGGGAAAGATGTGTTGTTCTACGGGGTACATTTTCTTTCGTTGTGGTTCGGAGTAATGGGTTTTGTGTACTTTCTCACGTTGCACCGGTATTTGTTTTACGGGATATTTCTGCCGTTGTTTTTTATCGCTGCGATGTTTTCCTATTGGGGATATACTTTGGATGTTCACCCCGACCCAGGCATTATCAAGATATTGTTCGAGACCAAGCCGGATATAGTGGCGGAGATGATTAGCCTGCCTTTTGTATTATACGTCGTGTTGGTATCTGGAGTAGCCGTGTTATTATCGGTGTTGTACCGTCGGAGAACGCGTGTTCCGTTCCTGTCCCCTTATACTTGGATAGCCTTGGCGGGAGTCATGTCGTTTTTCGTGGTGGAACATTACCGCTGTTGTACATACAGTCGCCGGTTGCCATACAATATTTTGTATTCGGTAGCCGGATATTTGAAGCAGCCGGAAGTAAAGCCCGTACCGCCGGAAGGGGATATATATTCCCCGGTGGATTCACTGAATATCGTTTTGGTATGGGGGGAAAGTGTCAGGGCTGACCATTTGCCGGCTAACGGCTATCCGCGCAATACATTTCCGCGTTTGTCAAAGCGCGGCAACACCGTCAGTTTTTCACGGGTATTTACCCCTTATACCTATACCGCATCCAGCCTGCCGCGTATATTGAGCAACGCTTCGGTACGGGATACGGTGGTGTCGGAGGTGGTTTCCATCTATTCGGTATTGAACCGGGTGGGTTATGAGACGGTATGGATAGGCAATCAGAGTCCCGAGAAGAGCTACGAACCTTTTATAGATGAGAACAAGGTGGTACGGTTGATAGACCGCCTGCATTCCTCATTGAGTTTCCGCAAGGCTTATGACGGTGAAATGCTGCCCGTGTTCGATTCGTTGTACCGCCCGGGGCGGAAACAGTGTATCAGCCTGCATACCATCGGGAGTCATTGGTATTATGAAGTGCGGTATCCGGATTCTTTCAGAAAATTCCTGCCCGTGGTACGTTCCAAGCACATAGGTTCCGCCTCACCGGAGCAGATGATTAATTCGTACGACAATACTTTGTTGTACCTCGATTATTTTCTCGACGGCTTGATTGAGCGTTTGTCGAAAGACGGCACATATAGCATATTGCTTTATCTTTCCGACCACGGGGAAATACTCGGAGAGGACGGCAAGTTCCTGCATGCCCGCGGGCATAAAGCCGCAACGAACCCCGCCATGCTCGTTTGGTATTCGAAGGCATTTGCGGAGAGGTTTCCCGGCAGGGTAAGACATTTGAAAGAAAACCGCAACCGTTCTTATACGACGGATTTGCTGTACCATTCCGTCTTGGATTTGTTGCAGGTCAGAGGGTTGGAGTATGATAAGCGGCAGAGTATTTTTTCCGGCGGATAATCCCGTGGGGTTTTTTTACCTTTGCAAAAACGAGACTATTGAACCACCGGCTGCGCAAAATACTGTTGAACACCGCTCCCATACTCGTGGGTTTGTTTTTTATATGGCTGACTTTCAGAAAATTCACTTCCGCCGACTGGCGTCAAATGCGGGATTCGTTTGCCGAAGCCCGTTACGGATGGGTTTTGCTGTCATTGGTAATGGGTTTTTTCAGTCATTTGTCGAGAGCGTACAGGTGGCGGTATTTGTTGGAGCCCATGGGCTACAAGCCGGGTTTTTTCAATAGTGTATTGACCATATTTACAGCTTATTTGGTGAATTTGGGTATTCCCCGTGCGGGAGAGTTCGTCAGGGTGGCGGGTATTAGCAATTATGAAGATATTCCTTATGACAAAGCCTTGGGAACGGTCATTACGGAGCGTCTGGTAGATTTGCTGATGCTGGGGTTGATTATTTTGGCGGGTTTGGCGTTTCAATACGATATCATTGCGGAGCGTTTGCGCCCTGTTTTCAGTGCCGGGATGCCGGCTGTCCTGCCTGTTTTGGGAATTTTGGCGGTTTTGGCGGTTGTATTTTTTCACTTGGTACGGAGGGCGGAATCCGGTTTTTTTTTCCAAGTCAAGCAGCGGCTCTACGGAGTATGGGAAGGAATACGGAGTGTTTTCCGGATGAAAAAATCGGGTTGGTTTATCGCTCATACGCTTTTTATCTGGTCGATGTATGTGCTGATGTTCTATGTGATGTCTTTTGCCCTGCCGGAGACTTCCGGACTTTCGTTTGCCGCCGTCATCAGCGGTTTTATCATCGGAGCGTTGAGTATGTCGGCGACCAATGGAGGTTTGGGGTCATACCCCTACGGGGTACAGCAGGTATTGGTATGGTACGGTATTGCTTCGCATTCCGCCCTGGCGTTCGGTCTGATGATGTGGACGGCACAGACATTGATGGTCATCATCTTGGGAGGGCTGTCTTTTATTTTGTTACCTTTGTTCAATAAATGACAGGGCATGCAATACCGGTTTCACCCTTTTTTTCATACCTGCGGACGTTTGATATTTTGGATTATCATAGGCTTTTCCGTATCGTGCCGGCAGGGGGAGCATAGGCATTTTCGCGGTGATTTCACCCCGGACGAGCGCAAGGTATTATCCGCCGGGCGCGCTTTGTTGAATCAGCAGGAATATTTGACATTGGTAACCATCGATGACGAAGGACAACCCCGTGCCCGTGTGATGGAGTTTATCAAGCCTGATGAACAGTTCGGGATATGGATGGGAACAAACCCCAAGAGCCGCAAGGTGGAGCAAATCCGCCGGAATTCCACCGCTACCGTGCACTGTTTTGATCCGGGGAAACTCGCCTATATTTCCCTGATGGGAAATGCCTATATCGAAAATTCAGACAGTCTCAAACGGGTCAAGTGGAAAGAAGGTTGGGAGCGCTTCTATCCCGACCGGAAAAAAGACTTTATTCTGATACGGTTTGTCCCCCATACTTTGGAATACATAGGTATCGTGGAAGGATATACCGGCGACCCGGAAACATGGGCTCCACACCAAGTAAAGCTTATGACGGAATTTCCTAACTGATTTTGTTATATATTTGTGGTGAAATTATCAATATAAATTCAGCTATGAAAAAAATCATCTTGTCTTTGGTATTCTTATTTATCCTCGTGGCACAAAATCCTGTCATAGGACAAGGTTCGTGGTCGGCGGGTACCGGGTTTTCGAATTTTGCCATGCACGGGGATTTGCGTTCATACCGCAATGTACGGGATATACAGAACTATATCAACCCCGGTGTGTTTGTTTTTGTCGATAAAATGATAAATCCCGCATTCGGGTTCGAGGCAAAGTTCAATTTTCAAAAAATGAGCGGTGGAGCTTTCGAGCTCAGCGATCCGTATCCGGTCACCGGAACGAATGTGCCGTTGGGGAATACCCGTTTCGAAGGTTCTGCGTACGGAGGTGAATTACTCGCTATTATTAATATGAGCGGATTGCATGCCGATTACGGCCGGGATAGAAAATGGAACTGGGGGCTTACCGCCGGTATTGGTTTTCATTATTACGATTCCAAGCTCTATAATGCCGATACGGGGGATTTGTTGATTAATTACGGCAATAGCCCGAGCAGCAATCACAACACCGAGTCCATGTATTATACCGCGGGCATCAATCTGAAATACTTTCTCAGTAATAATTTCAGCCTCGAATTACGCCAGGATGTAAATCTGAACGAAGAGGACCACCTCGACGCTGCTGCGAGTACCAAACAGACTTTGGATATCTTTTTTAGAACGGGAATTGGGTTGGTCTTTCATTTGAACAAAAAAAATATCCGTCCTATGGTATGGGGCGGAGATGGTTCCGGCGGCATTGAGCCAACGGATGAGATGGGAGATGGAAGTGAAATGCAGAAAAAAAATTCTTTGTTTACCGACAGTGACGGCGACGGAGTGATGGACAAGTTCGACAAAGACCCCCATACCCCTGCCGGCGTTCTCGTCTATGGAAACGGAACTCCTGTGGATACCGACCGCGACGGCGTGCCGGACTACAAAGACGACTGCCCGCTGAAATATGCGCTCACTACGAACGGTTGCCCCGGTGACTACGACAAGGATGGCGTCGCCGACATGGACGACCAATGCCCGGAAACCCCGGGAACCGTTGCCAACAAAGGTTGTCCGGAAGAAAAAACATCACCGGGAACGGAATTGGTAAAAGTATATTCGATATTTTTCGATTGGGATTCCGATTATCTGAAACATGAATATGCAGATATCATCACCGAAGTATATTTGAAAACCATAAACGATAAGAGTATCCGTATCCAACTGGAAGGTTTTGCCGATTCGATAGGGGATGAGGAATACAATATGGAATTGTCGGGAAAGAGGGTGCAATCCATCAAAGAAGCCTTGGTAAAAGTAGGTGTAGATCCTCAAAAAATTTCCACCAAAGCATACGGAGCGTCGAAAACCACCTTTGTAGAGCCTAAATACAGGTCATACAACAGGAGGGTGGATATCATCTTGGAGAAATAAAGGATTTACCGCCGGTGCGAAAAACCTTACGCTGCTTTCTTGTCAGTGTTTGAAATGCCTGTGCCCGGTAAATACCATAGCCATGCCATGGGCATTGCAATACGCTATCGTTTCCCGGTCCCTGATAGAACCCCCGGGCTGGATAATGGCGCGGATACCGGCATGATAAGCTATTTCCGCGCTATCGGCAAACGGCAGAAAAGCATCGCTTGCCAATACGGCACCCTGCATATCCAAGCCGAAATGCCGGGCTTTGTCAATAGCTTGTTTCAACGCATCGACACGGGAGGTTTGTCCCACTCCGGCAGCTATCATCCGGCGGTCTTTCGCCAGTACCATAGCATTGGATTTCGAATGCTTGGCTATCACGGAGGCGAATAGCATATCGTTTATTTCGGCGGTAGCCGGGCTTTTTTCCGTAACGGTTTTCAGCATGGATATACTGTCGGTGACGTTGTCCGTTTCCTGGTACAACACCCCGTTCAGTACACTCCGGTAGCTGTAAGCGGGTGTTCCGGAATCACGCAACGGGCGTTTTTTTCGCAGTAAGATACGTTTCTTTTTCCGCGTCAATATTTCCATGGCTCCGGGTTCGAAATCCGGAGCTATCAGAATTTCGAAAAACAATGAGTCCATGGCTTTGGCAGCAGGAATGTCCACCGGGTAGTTGGTGATCAGTACCCCGCCGAAAGCAGATACGGGGTCGGCTTCCAGAGCGGCGAGGTAAGCCTCTTCCACCGTGTCGCGAACAGACAGTCCGCAGGCGTTGTTGTGTTTGAAAATGCCGAATACGGGGGCGGAAGTATCGAAATCTTCGATTAGCCTGACGGCAGCATCCACATCGAGAAGGTTGTTGTACGAGAGTTCTTTGCCGTGTAATTGTTCGAATATACCGTTCAAATCACCGAAGAAGTACCCTTGTTGGTGCGGATTTTCGCCGTAGCGCAATTTTCTCCTTTTCGAATAGGCTTCCCGGAATACCGGTTCCGCCTCCGGCAGCAATCCGGAGAAATAGCGGGATATCACCGTATCGTAATACGAGGAAACGGCGAACGCCTCGCGGGCGAGTTCTTTCCGGTATGATAGGGGGGTCTGCCCGTTATTTGCCTGTAATAATTCTGCAAAAGATGCATATTGTCCGCTGTGCGAAATGCAGACCACGTCACGGTAATTTTTGGCGGCAGCCCTTATCAGGGAAATGCCTCCGATGTCGATTTTTTCGATAATATCATCGTGAGAAGCGGCTTGGGCGACAGTATTTTCGAACGGATACAGGTCCACGATGACCAAATCGACCGGCGGGATGCCGTATTGGCGTAAGGTATCCATATCGTCCGGTGAGTCGCGCCGGGCTAATATTCCGCCGAACACCGCCGGGTGCAGGGTTTTTACCCTTCCGCCAAGTATGGACGGGTATCCGGTCAGCGGGGTGGTTTCCGTCACTTCGTATCCGGAATTTTCTATATACCTGGCGGTACCTCCGGTAGAGATAAAGCGGCATCCGTGGCGGTGTAATACTTCGAGTATATCGTCCAATCCCTCTTTGTGATATACGGAAATGAGTGCGGTGGAAATTTTTTTCATTGGTGAACGGCTCTATGTATGTGATGCAATCCGGCGGGAGAAACTATCCCGGCGGTTTTTTGCGCAAAAATACATTTCAAAACACCTTGGTTTGCCGGTTGTAAGAAAAATACGGAGTATTTTTTTCAACAAAGGTTTATAACCCCGTAGCAGGGGTATCGCGCGCTCACAGTTCGTCGCCCAGTTGTTTGAGTTTTTCGGTGTTTTCAGCCAATTGGAGGGCTTCGATGATTTTCATCAGGTCGCCGTCCATGATGTTGTTCAGGTCATACAGGGTCAGGTTGATACGGTGTTCGGTGACGCGCCCTTGGGGGTAATTATAGGTGCGGATTTTTGCAGACCTGTCCCCGCTGGAGACCATGGATTTTCGTTTGGCGGCATCTTCGGCTTGTTTTTTTGCCAGTTCCATTTCGTACAGTCGCGAGCGTAGGACTTTGAAGGCTTTTTCTTTGTTTTTGTGCTGGGATTTTTGGTCTTGGCATTGGGCGACGATACCGGTAGGCAAGTGGGTGAGCCTGACGGCGGAATAGGTGGTATTTACCGATTGTCCGCCGGGACCCGAAGCGCAGAAATAGTCGATACGTACGTCGGCGGGGTTTATTTCTACGTCGAATTCTTCGGCTTCCGGCAGTACCATGACCGTGGCGGCAGAGGTGTGTACCCTGCCTTGGGTTTCGGTTTGGGGTACCCGTTGTACCCGGTGTACGCCGGACTCGAACTTGAGGGTGCCATAGACGTCTTTGCCGGTGATGTTGAAAACGATTTCTTTGAACCCGCCCGATGTCCCTTCATTCATATCCACCACCTCGGTTTGCCAACCTTGTGAGGAGCAGAATTTGGTGTACATTCTATACAGGTCACCGGCGAAAATACTGGCTTCATCGCCTCCTGTGCCGGCACGTATTTCCATGATGGCGTTTTTGGCATCTTCGGGGTCGCGGGGAATGAGCATCATCTTGATACGTTGTTCTATTCCGGGGAGCTGTTGTTGGGCTTCTTCGAGTTCGGATTTTGCCATTTCCGTCATTTCGGGGTCGCTTCCGTCCCGGATGATTTCTTTGGCTTCTTCGATGGTGTTCAGCAGGCTTTCGTATTCTTTGCCCACTTTCAGGATCTTTTCCAACTCGCTGTATTCCTTGTTTATCTTGATATACCTTTTTTGGTCTTTGATGATACCGGGTTGGATTATCAAATCGGAAAGTTCGTCGAAACGCTGTTTTACTATTTTGAGTTTGTCTAACATCTGAAATGTTTTGGTGATGCAAATTTGGGAAAAATATGAGAATTGGACTTTACCGCCGGAACGGTTGCCGGTGGAGGGATTTGCAGCAGTCTTTCCCGGTTTGTAAAAATAGACTAATTTTGCGGCAAATTTACAAGCAGATGAACGTACAAAAGAAAGAACTGAGCCCCTTGCACATCCTGGTGAATATCGAGTTGACCAAAGACGATTATGCCGGTAAGGTGGAAAAAGAGTTGAAGGAATACAGGAAGAAAGCCGTCATTCCCGGTTTTAGGAAGGGAAAAGCGCCGATGGGATTGATAAAAAAACAATATGAAACCACGCTTATAGTGCATGAAGTCAATGAATTGGTTCAGGAAGCACTTCGTGATTTTATCGAAAAAGAAAAAATTGAATATTTGGGGGAACCTTTGCCGGCAGACAGTGATTTCGACCTGGAAAAGAATGTGTTGTCTTTTGGTTATGAGTTCGGTTTGATTCCGGAATTCGAGATAGATTTGGATACCCGGGGGGAGGTAGTCTTGTATGATTTGAAGATAGACAAAAAGACGTGGGATAAGGAAGTCATGCATCTGCGCAATCATTATGGAACTTATGAACCGGCAGAGGAAATTTCGGAAGATTCCAAAGTGTCCGGTCATTTCGAGTTCGAATACAAAGACGAAAAACAAAAAAAGGAAGCTGAATTTCACATAAGGGATTTGACTCCGGAGGCAAAGAAAAAATTCCTCGGAAAGAAAACAGGTGCCGTATTGGAATATACTTCCGGCTCCCTGTTTGCAGAACCCCATACTTTGATGCACGTGCTGCAAATCGATCGTGATGACGTCCATCATTTCGATGTGCCGTTGACATTCACCGTATCCGGCATTCACGACTTGACGCCTGCGGAAATGAATGAGGAGTTTTTCAAAAAAGCAACCGGAGACGATACGGTCACCGACGAAAAAACCTTCCGCGAACGGTTTACCGGGACACTGACGGCAGAGTACAAACGCTTTACCGACCAAAAATTCTTCGATGATATGATATCGTATATTACCGGACATACCTCTTTTGATTTGCCGGAAGCTTTCTTGAAAAAATGGATGAAAAAAATGAGTTTCGGAAAGGGAGAATTGAAAGAGGATGCTTTGGACTTGCTCTATGAGGATTCCGTCGATGGTTTACGCTACCAGTTGATAGAAAATAAAATCTTACAAGAAAACGGCTTGGACGTAACGAATGACATGATTTTCGAACAAATAAAAGCCAACTTCAAATCACTCTATAAAAAATACGGGGTAGAGGAACCTGCGGAAGAAATTTTGGATAAAGTGGCAAAGGAGTACATTACGGACAGTAACAACAAGCAAGAACTGGATGATGTTTACGAGCGGATAAAGAACGACAGGCTCCTTACTTTTTTTAAAGAAAAAGCTGTCTATAAAACCCAAAAGATAGAGGCAAAAGAATTCTTCGACATGTTACGGGAAATTGCCAAAAAAAAATAAATCATTAATATCTGTTGATGACCGGATGAGGATACTGCTATACATATTACTAATTTATTTTGCCATTAAGGGGTTGGCCAGGTTTCTTTTGCCTCATATGGTAAAAAAAGGAATGGAAGAGATGGAGCGCCGTCAAAGGCAATACCAAGGGCAGGACGAACCGCAAGCCAGGGAAGGGGAAGTGATTATTGACAAAAAACCCGGTGAGAAAGAAAACGATGACGGTGCGGGGGAGTATATCGATTATGAAGAAGTGGAATAGGGGGGAAAAACAGGGTTAGCAGTCTGGATACATGAGTTTAACGATCAAAGTGGCGGATGAATCCGGTTGTGTATTTTTTAAAAAATACGTATATTTGCACCGCAAAACGGAGAAATGGCAGAGTGGTCGAATGCGGCGGTCTTGAAAACCGTTGAGGGTCACACCTCCGGGGGTTCGAATCCCTCTTTTTCCGCGTGAATTCCCGAATACTGTGACATACAAGTTATTCGGGAGTATTATTTTATAGACGGCACAA
>CAZQPD010000186.1:0-4161 GCA_964595235.1 uncultured Polaribacter sp. | reverse complement strand
ATATTTCACTCTGAACGTTTAATTCCCTGATTTTTCGTGCGATAATTTGCGTGTATTGGGAGCCGAAGTCTATGATGAGCGCTTTGTCGTACATATTATTTCTTATATAAAGTGCATTTTCCGGTGAATGTGTTCAGGTTTATTTCTTTCGGGTTGTCATACAGGTAGAGGTCGGCTTTGCCGCTCATATCGAGGTTTGCCATTTCGGAAATATTGATATGGACATCGGCGGAGCCGGCGGCAAAAATATCGGCGAATCCGGTGAGGAATTCCTTGCCGTTGAAGTTGCTTCCGTCTTGGATTTTCAGGAGTATTTCATCCGAAGTACCGCTGATACGCAGGCTGGAATTTTCCGTTTGTAAGCATTTCAGCGAAGCTGTGGACAGTTGCAGGAAAGTCGCATTATGACCGCTCAAATCGAGGGTGGTGTTACCCGATATTTCGGCACCCATCCGTATGGTGGAGCGGTCCCTGCCTGCCAGGGTGAGTCCTGGGGCGTTCAGGGCGAACAGGTTGACGGTGGAATTGCCTTTGGTTCTGATGGTTATGGAGTCCGTATGCAGTTCGTATCCGGCATAGACCTTGCTTTTGCCGCGGGTTTCCAAATACCGGAAGCCGGTGGTGATTCCTATCCGGATTTTCATGATTTTGGCGCGGGAGATTTTTTGTGACAGGTAGATTTCGAGAGCGTCGTCGTGCAGGGTGGTTTTGATATATTGTTGCAGGTTTTCGTCTGTCTCCACACTGACGCTGGGATATTCGTCTTCGAATAGTTCTACTTCGAAATCACCTTTTACGATTACCGAGTGAAAGTCCGCTGTTTCCCGTTCTTCGATGATGACGTTCTTGTTCCCTTTTATTTTTTGTGCGGAAATGCCGGAGGGTATGAAAAGCAGCAGCCCGGCTATCAGTAGCATCCGGAGTGATGTGAAAGTAGATGTGATGCGGTTCATATCAATTATTTGTTTGGTTTCCAAGGTTGTAATATACGCCCGGCGAATTGTTTCCGGCTGGTTTTCGAAGGCAGGTCGGTATAGAGGCGAAAGGAGGTGAGGCTGTCGAGGTAGATGCTGTCATCGACGGAGAAATCGCTTTCTATATACCAGATGTGTTTTTTGGAGATACTGTCTATCAGCCAGGTGGTGAATTGTCCGTTTTCTTTTTGTACCACGAAGTGCTGTCCGGTGTGCCAGGGGGAGGTTTTTTGGCAGGCGCCGGCGAGGAGGAGTACCGGTATGAGTATCAGTGTTTTCATTGTGTCATATTGTGGTGTACTTTCTGTACGTCGTCCACGTTTTCGAGTCTTTCGAGGAGTTTTTCCACTTCTCCGGCTTTTTCCCCTTCGAGTTGTACGTGGGTCGTGGGTATCCAGTCGAAGCCCGACGAAATGATTTCATAGCTGTTTTCTTCGAGGTATTTTTGTATGGAACCGAATTGTTCGAAGGGTGCGTAGATGATGATTTGGTCGCCTTCGGCAAATACTTCTTCGACGTCGTAATCGATGAGTTCGAGTTCGAGGTTTTCCATATCGATGTCGTCATTTCCCGCCAGGGTAAAATTACAGATATGGTCGAACAGGAATATCACCGAGCCCGAATTTCCCATGTTTCCGTTGCCTTTGTTGAATGCGGCGCGTACTTCGGCTACGGTGCGGTTGATGTTATCGGTAGCGGTTTCGACCAGGACGGCGACGCCGTGCGGTGCATAGCCTTCGTAGAGGACTTCTTTGTAGTTGGCGGTGTCTTTTTCGGTGGCTTTCTTGATAGCCCGTTCGATATTGGCTTTGGGCATATTGGCAGCCTTGGCGTTTTGAATCACAGCGCGCAGGCGCGGATTGGTATCCGGATTGGGACCTCCTTCTTTGACAGCGATGACGATGTCCCTGCCGAGCCGGGTAAAGGTCTTTGCCATATTTGCCCAGCGTTTAAATTTTCTCTCTTTTCTGAATTCAAAAGCTCTTCCCATATCATAAAGGGTTTAGGTTAAGGTCTGCAATGGAATGATTACAGGTAATTTGAGATTGATATAAATGCATGGGTTTTTGGAAAAAAACCTGGTTTTTCTTGCGTATTATTAGCATTATTATGTAATTCATTCTCATTCATGTGTTTGAGTGGTTTTGTAGTCCCCGGGTTAATAATTCCGGGTATCGCTTCCCCATAGCAGTTTTTCTTTTAGGGTTTTGATGAAACTTTGACCGGTCAACCGGATCATGTTCAGCCGGAAAGGAGCTTTGCGTGCGTTCACCGCGGTGCCTTCTTTCAGGCTGGTAACTTCCGAGTCGATAGAGAGGAGGAATTCTTGTTCCCTGCTGTGTATGACCAGGCGGACCCGGCTGTCGTCGTGAATTGTCAGCGGTCGTACGTTCAGGCTATGTGGTGCGATAGGGGTTAGGATAAACAGGGGGACGTCGGGTGCCGCTATGGGTCCGTTGCAGCTCAACGAATAGCCGGTGGAACCGGTAGGTGTAGCGAGTATCAAGCCGTCTGCCCAGTAGCGGTTCAGTTGTTCGCCGTTCACATAAGCGTCTATGCGTATCATGCCTGTGGAGTTCTTCCGGCTCACGGTTATTTCGTTCAGGGCGTAGAATTTTTCCCCTGTTTGTTCCGCTTCCACTTCGATCAGGGTTCGCGGGCTGACTTGGTATTTGCCGCGGAACAGTTCTTCTACCGCTTGTCGCATTTGTTCTTTATGAACGGTGGCGAGGAACCCCATTCTTCCGGTATTGATTCCTATGACGGGGATGCCGCTTCCGGCGACATAGCGCACGGCGCGAAGGAATGTCCCGTCACCGCCCACGCTGATGAGTAGTTCCGTTTTTCCGGATAGTTTTTCGTCTTGCCGGTAGGTGCGGACAGATGCCGGTAGTGCGGTGGAAATTTCGCGGTGGACGGATTCGTTGAGTAGTATGTCCGGGGTTTTTCCGGCGAGCAATTCGAGCAATTCCGTCACATACGGAAGGCTTCCGCTTCGGTGTGTTTGGGCATATACGGCGACGGAGAGGCTCATTATATTTCCAGGTATTTTTGCAAATAATCCGAACGTTCTTTGAGTTGCTCACGCAAGAAATCCTCGATGTTATCGTTCAGGATTTTGTAATCATACCGGCGGAAACTCTGGGCAATTTCGTTGATAAAATCCCCCGTGAACCTGACGAGTACCCGCGCGGAGTTCCCGTCGGTATCCAGTATGAACATACCGAGCAAACGGGCTTGTTCGGATTCGATGATCTGCGAAATTTCGCTAAATGATATATCGTGTTTTTCCTTCTCGACGATGATGGTGGTGGCTTCGGTGCCTATCATGGGGCTTTCCGCCAGAATGTCCAGTATGTCGTCCAGTACGTAGTATCCGAGGTAGGTCATATCGTTTTGTACCACGGGGATGATGTCTGCTCCGTGAAGTGCCATTTTCCTGAATACGTCCCAAGAGGTGTCGTCAGTTCCGGCAAAGAAAAATGATGTATCCGCGGGGGAATGTGGTATGGGGATATCCTCGCGCGGTATCATACCCGACAGTTTTCCGTCGTCGAGGAGGATGTAATGTGAATACGGAAATCCGGTAGCTCCGGCATCCGGAACCGGCAGTTTGTCTTTCCGTAGGATATGTACCGGTACATGAATCATGACAATCGGAATTATGATGCGAATATAAGTTATTTTGTACAAACCGTATGCCGTTTTTTTATCGCATCGATGCAGGCAGACTTTTTTGTGCGGGTTATCCGGATGAGCGGATTCTTCATAGTCAGGAACCGTATATATGAAACCAAAATGAAAGCCTCCGGACTATCCTGCCGGCTTTTTTTACTTGCTCAAAATATTTCCGTACCTTTATTGACCGAATTATCATTTGAAAAAAAATCCGTTCGATGCCCGGTGCAGTCAGAATATTACCGGAATATTTCTTGTATTGGATAGCCGTTCTTTGCGGGTTTGCTATTCCGGCATTTGCCCAGTATCATTGGGAACCAGTCGTCCCCCCGGTATATACCGACTTTCAAAATATTGTGTTTACCGGCGGAACGGCATTTTCCGGGAGGGAAAAACTCATCGTTTATCATAACGGACAATGGCAATTATTCGACCCGCAACCGCCCTGCAAAGTCAATCTGTTTTACGTATTGAACAGCAAGCAAATTTTTGTTACCGCCAACAATCC
>CAZQPD010000185.1:0-3709 GCA_964595235.1 uncultured Polaribacter sp. | reverse complement strand
TAAACAAACAATGGAACAGGGCGTTATCTTTCTACCGCCAAGCGGCAAAAGTAAAACCGGACGCACCCGGTATCAAGCAAAAGATAGACTCCATAAGTGAACTCATTCTGAGAGAAAAGGAGGAAAAGAAAGTTACGTATTTACGTAATTCCGCCGATTCGCTTTTCAACGCGGGAAACTATTCCCGGGCGAAGAGCCTTTACCAGGAATTGAACTTTTTGCGCCCGGAAGATACCGGAGTTCAAGACCGTATTGCCGAAATAGAAAGCATATTACTCAATGCCACGGCTGAGCCTGACGCTTTTCCCGTAGCCACACGGGCATACCACGTCATCGTAGGCAGTTTTCTCGTTCCCGTCAATGCCGACAGGATGCAAAGCCGGTTGAGCCGGAACGGATACCGGCCTGTATTGATATCCCGCCCCGGAGGTTTTACCGCCGTATCGATAGAACAATTCCCGGGCTGGCAGGAAGCCATCGAACACCTCGGCACCGGCAAACGATACGCCCCGGATGCTTGGATATTAAAACATTAAAGGATAAAGGTGCTTCTGTGATTTTCAGCAGACCCTAACTAATTTTCTTTTACGTGTTTGAGATTTTTTTAGCGGACCTTACTTTATGTTTTGTATCCATTTAATATTTTAATAGCAAATTTACAATGATACAATTCAGGTAAGCATACCACCGTCCACGTGCAGAACCTGTCCGGTGATATATGCACTCATATCCGAAGCGAGGAACAGGCAGGCTTGGGCTACGTCTTCGGGTGTACCGCCGCGTTTTAGCGGAATAGCCTCTCTCCATTCCTTGACAACATCTCCGGGTAATTTCGCCGTCATCTCCGTCTCGATAAATCCGGGGGCTATCACATTACAACGTACATTGCGGGAACCGAGTTCCAATGCAACGGATTTACTGAAACCGATAATCCCCGCTTTCGAAGCCGCGTAATTCGCCTGTCCGGCATTACCTTTTACACCTACTACGGAACTCATATTGATGATACTGCCATTTCGTTGGCGCATCATCGTACGAAGTACCGCCTTGGTCATATTGAACACCGATTTCAAGTTGGTTCTCAACACCTCATCCCACTGTTCTTCGCTCATGCGCATCATGAGATTGTCACGGGTGATACCCGCATTGTTCACCAGAATGTCTATCTTTCCGAAATCATCCAGCACTTTCTCGACCAACTCATGCGCCTGCTCGAACGACCCCGCATCCGAAGCATAACCGCTGGCTTTGACCCCCATTGCGGCAAGCTCCTCCCGGAGGGTTTTCATATTCTCGCTCTCGCGCGACCCTGTAAATGCAATAGCTGCGCCGTGAGCGGCAAATACCTTGGCGATACCCCTACCGATACCCCGTGTGGCACCGGTTATAATAGCTGTTTTTCCTTCTAATAATTTCATGCCGTTTTGATTTTTACTTTTGTGATTTTCCAAATATACTCATTCTGACCGATACGGACAAACGGGTATCCGTTTTTTACCGGAAATCCCTCCCCGTTTTCATTTTAAGTATCACTTCAAAACAGGAATATTACCCGTTGACACGTAACCGGTTAAGCTGGTAGTATCCGGGAGAACAGTAATTTTGTTTACATATGTAACGGTTTGACACTCAATACATTATTTTATCAACAGCATTTTGTTAACAAAACATTCATGGAGGTAAATTCAGGGCGGAAAAGTTCAATTAATTTTACACTCGCCAAATTGAAGTGGTCACCACCTTCCCACTTGCGACTACTCTTGTATGACAAACCAAAAAACACCGGAACAGTGGAAAAAGTTCAATTAAAAAGTTTACAAAAGACATACTCTTACGAGCAAGTGTTAGAGGCGTCACTCGCATATTTTCAGGGCGACGAATTGGCTGCTACAACCTGGATCAGGAAGTACGCGGTAAAGAACCGGAAAGGAAAGTACTTGGAACTCACACCTGACGATATGCACCGCCGTATGGCGAAAGAATTTGCACGCATCGAGAAGAAATACGAATCGAAAGCCCCGGCACAAGACAAAAGCGAGCTTTCGGCTTATGCACTGAAAAGGAAAAAACTCGATTTCGACCGCATTTACCGGTTATTCAAAGACTTCCGGTATGTCATCCCCCAAGGGAGCATCATGTTCGGACTCGGAAACCGCGAAGTAATCGCATCGCTATCGAACTGTGTAGTCATACCCGCACCCGAAGATTCCTACGGAGGAATATTTTACGCCGACCAACAAATGGCGCAATTATTCAAAAGACGTTGCGGCGTCGGTACGGACCTTTCTAAACTACGTCCCAAGAATACCCAAGTAGCTAATGCCGCCGGAACCACCACGGGAGCCGTATCCTTTATGAGAAGATTTTCCGACACCACCCGGGAAGTGGCACAGAACGGCAGGAGGGGCGCACTGATGCTCACTATGGATATCGCACATCCTGATATTGAGGATTTTGTTACCGTAAAACAAGACCTGACACAAGTAACCGGCGCCAATATTTCCGTCCGGCTGTCGGACGAATTTATGAACGCGGTAGTCAACGACGAAACTTACACCCTGCGCTGGCCGATAGACAGCGACGAACCCAAGATAACCCAAACCATCCACGCACGAAAACTGTGGAACACCATCATCAAGAGCGCCCATAATACCGCTGAACCGGGATTGATATTTTGGGACAGGCAACATAATTATTCCACTTCATCCCTCTACCCCGGCTTCGAAAACGTATCGACCAACCCCTGTTCGGAAATAGCCATGCAAGGAGGCGACAGCTGCCGCCTGATAGCCGTCAACCTCTACAACTTCGTAGAAAACCCCTTCACCGGCAAAGCCGTATTTAACTATACGAAATTTTACCAAACCGTCTATGACACCCAGCACCTGCTGGATGATCTGGTAGATCTGGAACTCGAAGCCATCGACCGTATCCTTGAAAAAATCAATGCGGACCCGGAACCGGAACACATCAAAAGCGTAGAACGGCAAACCTGGGAAATGCTAAGGGATTCCGGAATCAAGGGGCGGCGTACCGGACTCGGATTTACCGCCCTGGCTGATGCCATTGCTGCAATGGGAATAAAATTCGATTCGGATGAAGCACTCGACCTGATAGACCGTATCATGCGTACCAAACTCGAAGCGGAATTCGATGCCAGTATCGATATGGCTATCCTTCGCGGTCCCTTCGAAGGGTTCAACCGGACCATCGAAGAAAAATCCGGATTTACCGCCATGCTCAAAGAGGAATTTCCGGAACTTTACCGCCGGATGATGGACAACGGCAGACGCAATATTTCCATTAGTACCGTAGCACCTACCGGTACCCTGAGTTTGCTGGCACAGGTTTCTTCCGGAATAGAACCCGTATTCATGCTGACATACAAAAGACGGCGGAAGGTCAACACATCCGATGACAACGCCCGGGTGGATTTTGTCGATGATACGGGTGAAGCATTCGAGGAGTTCACTGTTTTCCACAACAAACTCAAAAAATGGATGGAAATCACAGGCAAAACAGATATCAACGAAAGCCCGTATGCCGGGGCTACCGCACCGGAAATCGACTGGAAAAAACGTATCGAACTGCAAGCCCTCGTCCAGAAATACACCACCCATTCCATCAGTTCCACCATCAATTTGCCTTCGGATGTTAGCGAACAACTCGTGGGCGATATCTATATCGAATCGTGGAAAAAAGGACTCAA
>CAZQPD010000184.1:0-3647 GCA_964595235.1 uncultured Polaribacter sp. | reverse complement strand
ACGCTCTGCCCTTGTGATTTTCAGCAGACCCTAACTAAAAAACACCATGAACCGCAAACCTATACAGCAAGATGCTTACGAAGCGCTGATGTCTTATGCACGAAAGCAGAAAGATACCCGCATTCAAGACTATTTCATCCGCGAGCCCGGCCGTAAGGAAGCCATGCGCATTACCGGAGGTAAGCTCAAATGGGATTTTTCGAGACAACGTACCGGGATAGAAGGGATCCGGCTCATGGTACGATGGGCGGAATCCATTGGGATAGGGCAAGCTGCCGGGGCATTATCCGGCGGAAAGCCGGTAAATCATACCGAACGCCGCCCCGCCCTGCATACCGCCTTGCGAAGCTCCGGCAAAGAGGCAGTCACGGTAAACGGGAAAGACGTAATTCCGGAAATTCTCGAAACCCGGGAACGTATCCGCGAACTGTCAAGCGCTATCCGTTCGGGAAAATTGCGTTCCGCAACGGGCGATACAATCACCGATATACTTCATATAGGTATCGGCGGGTCGCATTTGGGACCCGAAATGGTCTATACAGCCCTGTATGACTATAAGAGTGAAGGTAGTCCGGAGGTACATTTTCTTTCGAATGTGGACGGGGACGGTGTATGGCGGGTTCTGAAAAACCTCGACCCGTCCCGTACAATGGCAATAGTGGTATCCAAGAGTTTCGGCACGGTGGAAACCCTGACCAATGCTTCACTGGTAAGAGAGTGGCTCGAAGCGGCATTGCCGGAAAAGGATATTTCAGCGCAGCTGGTAGCCATTACGGCAAATACGGACAAAGCCGTACAATCGGGATACCGCAGGGAATATGTACTCCCGTTGTGGGATTGGGTAGGCGGGCGTTTTTCCGTATGGGGGAGCGTGGGATTGAGTATTGCCGCCGGGTTGGGATACGAAGTATATGAGGAATTGCTACGGGGAGCACGGCAGATGGATGAGCATTTCAAAGGCAAGCCTTTGGGACAAAATATCCCCGTGTTAATGGCATTGCTGTCGTGGTGGAACATAGAAGTTCACGGTGCTTGTGCCGAGGCGGTACTCCCGTATTCGTCGGCGCTGAAGTTGCTTCCGGCGTATTTACAACAGCTCGTCATGGAGAGCAACGGGAAAAGTACGGATATAGAAGGCAAACCGGTTACATATCATACGGCGCCCGTCATTTTCGGCGCAGCCGGTACCGATGCACAGCATTCGTTTATGCAGTTGATACACCAGGGGACGCGGTATATTCCCGTGGATTTTATCGGATTTAAGGAGCCGTATTACGACCGCTATCCGGAGAGTCACCGGATTCTGTCGGCGCACCTCGAGGCACAGAGCCGGGCATTGGCATACGGCAAGAGCCCCGATATGGCACATTTGGATATGAAAATAAAAGGGCAAGCGGCTGATATCGAGCGGTTGTTGCCGTACAGGACATTTGCGGGAAACCGCTCATCGAATGTATTCGTTTGGGATAAGCTGACACCGGAGACCTTGGGGCAGCTTCTCGCATTGTACGAACACAAAACCTATATCCAGGCGTTGCTGTGGCGGATTAACCCCTTCGATCAGTTCGGAGTGGAGCTGGGAAAAGAGTTAGCGGGGAAAATTTTGAAGCAAACCCTTTGATAAATACAGATGATGTTCTGTAAATCAATATATTATCAAAACCTCAATTTGTTAATAAAAAGTTCATATCATTAGTAAAAAAATCAGGTTGCAGAACCGGTTAGTTTATTATATTTGCAACAATAAGCGGAAAATCCGCAGGCCAATAAGAAAATGTATTTTTTTAACCTTAATTAACACTCATGAGAACACTTAAAAAACTGTTTACACTCATCCTGATAGTATCAGGTACAGCGCTGTTTGCCCAAGCGAAACTGACGGGTAAAGTAGTGGACGAAAACAATCAGCCGCTTCCCGGCGCGGATGTTCTTGTCAAGGGCACCGATACGGGGACTGCTACCGACTTCGATGGTAATTTTACGTTGAATGCCAAGCAAAGTGCTGGTACATTGACGGTTCACTTTATGGGATACAACGACAAGGAGTTGGAGTTCAACGGTAATACCGATTTCGGCACCATCAGTATGGAGCCTTCCGCCGAGTCATTGGAAGAGATTGTAATCGTTGGAAAAGGAATTATCGACTTGGCAAAGGAAAGGGAGACTCCTGTAGCCGTATCGACTATCAAGGCTTCTGAAATTATCGAAAAAGTAGGTAATCAGGAGTTGCCGGAATTGCTTAACTCCACGCCTTCTGTATATGCTACCAAGCAAGGTGGTGGTTATGGTGATGCCCGAATCAACATCAGGGGATTTGATTCAAAGAATACCGCTATTATGATAAACGGTATGCCTGTAAACGATATGGAGAACGGTAAAGTATATTGGTCGAACTGGGCAGGACTTTCAGATGTGACTACTGCCATGCAAGTACAAAGGGGATTAGGTTCATCAAAACTCGCCATTTCCTCGGTAGGTGGTACGATAAATGTTATCACCAATACTGCAAATGCGAAAAAAGGAGGTTCCGTGATGGCTACATACGGAAATGACAACTTTCTGAAAGTCGGGGCATCATATTCGACCGGCTTAATGGACAGCGGTTTTTCCGCATCCGTATTGTTTAGCCAATTCCAAGGAGATGGTTATGCTGACGGTACCATGTTCCAAGGTAACACGTATTTCATAGGAATGGGATACAAAATCAACGACAACAACTCGCTAATGTTCACCGCTACCGGAGCTCCCCAATGGCACCACCAACGTTATTATGCTCCTTCCATCAAGGATTATATCAAATATGGTGAATTAGGAGAACCCAACAGGAAATACAATGGCGACTGGGGATACCTGGATGGTGAAGAATATACCTTCAGAAGAAACTTCTACCACAAGCCTATCGCTTCCCTCAACTGGGATCTCAAATTCAATGAAAGTTCCGAACTTTCCACGGTACTCTACGGTTCATGGGGTCGTGGAGGTGGTAGCGGACCTATCGGAAAAATCAACGGTGCAAAATATTATTATTCCCAATTCAGAGATTCGGACGGACTGTTGCGCTTCGACGATATTGTAGCATGGAATTCAGGTCATGATGTTCCTGATTTTGGAGATATCAGAATGCCTAATGATGAAGGTAAATTCATCAATGACCGCGGTGACGGATTTACCCGCAGGGCTTCGATGAACTCACATGACTGGTATGGAATCCTTACAAATTTCCATAAAGAACTGAACGACAACCTTACTTTCGATATAGGTATTGACGGACGTACATACAAAGGATACCACTATCGAATAGTAAATGATTTGCTCGGTGCGGACGGATATATGGATAACCGCGACATCAACAATCCCGACAGGATGATTACCGAATATTATGAAGTAAGCCCCGACTGGAATCCGTTTGTCGATATCACCGGACAACAAAAAATAGAGTACTACAATGTAGGTTCCGTACGTTGGCTGGGTGGATTCGGACAAGTGGAATACAAAAATGATATGATTTCCACTTTCATCCAGTTCGGTGTATCTAATCAAGGGTTCCAAAGGACAGATTATTTCAACCTTCCGAGAGATGTTGACGGAGATGGTCAAGATGAGCCTCAAGAATCAAATTGGGTAAACTTGCTCGGTGGAAATGTAAA
>CAZQPD010000183.1:0-7050 GCA_964595235.1 uncultured Polaribacter sp. | reverse complement strand
TAGTGAAGTTTTTTTCGCCCGCTCGGCAGACTGGCTCACCGGTTAAAAATGTCCACCGGGCATTTTCCTTACGCTCTGCCCTTGTGATTTTCAGCAGACCCTTATTATATATGTCATTAAAATTACTGGAATCTAAGTTTAATTTCTTCCAAGCTTTTTTTCGAGCCCACAAAAGTGAGAATATCGCCTATCCGCAACTGGGTATAACCATGTGTAATGACGGTATTGCCCTTGCGTTTCAACGACAAGATGATGATATCCTGCGGCAAATGCAAGTCTCTGATTCGCAAGCCCATCAGGTCTTTGTTCCGCACTTCTACATCCATGGTATCCTGGTTGTCGTCTTTGCCCAACAGGATATCGGTAGCCTCAGGTGCCCTGACCAGATGGTCAAGTAGATTGACCATGGCAGCAGTAGGTTCGATGATTTTCACGCCTATTTCCTCGAATTTTTTCGCATAAGCCCCCGACTCCAAACGCGCCACGATATTAGGTGAGCCTATCGTCTCATAGATCCATTCTGCAATTTCGAAATTCTTTTTGTCATCGGGATAAAGGAGGATGACGCTATCGGGATTTCCCAGCGGTAACCGCGAAATGCTCTCCCGCGAATACTCCCCGGTGCGGACGATATCGACATCCGCCACATTGTATTGTTCGCGGGTAGTGACGATACGAACCCGGTAGTCTTGTTCCTTAAGCTTTCGCGCCAATGCCATGGAAATGCTATCGAGGCTGAATATCACGGCTTCGTGGCTGTCGCCGGCACCTTGGTATTCCCCTTTACGGTGGGCTTCGCCGACGTATTTTATCGCCCATTTGAACAGCGGGGGACCTATCAATTGGTTGATGACGATGATGGCGATAATGATGGTTTCGAATTCGTGTCCCCATGAGGGAAAAGCCGCCGACACCATAGTAGTAAGTCCGATAGCCACTCCTGCTTGAGTAACATAAGGCATCCAGGCGATAGCGGAAAATTTCCCGTCGTCACCCGCCGCTTTTACCCCGAAAATACCACCGGCTACCAGGGTAAATATCCTCAATAAGAACAAAGCCAAGGCAACTCCGAATACACCCAACAGCGTATGCAAGGATAAGGAATCCCCCGTCAAGGTGAAAAACACAATAAATATATAAGGGCTGATACGGGTAAGTATGTTCTCAAACTCGTGATTGAACCGGGTAAAATTGGTTACATAAAAACTCGCGACAATAGCGGTAAGCAGAGCTTCCAGCTCGAAATGAAAACCGGCAGCCTGGGAATAACGGCTCACCAAATGCTGTAACAAATACACACTATAACCCGCCAGTATCACCGCCAGGGACTTCCAACGGAAGTTCCATTTCATACGCAATACCCACTGTAGCAATTTTCCGAATAGGTATCCCAAGCCGATAGAAACGCTTATTTCGAGAAGCAGTACGAGGATAAATGCCATATCGAGAGGTTCGCCGACCAGAACGGTTTTGACGCCGGCAAATATCAAGGCAAACAAGATAATGACCAACACATCGATGACGACGGTCACCCCCATAGCCGTTTTTACAAATGGTCCCCGCGCACGCATTTCGTTGATCACTGCAACTGCCGACGAGGGTGAACGCGCTACGAAAATTACGGCAAACAACAGGGCTACCGACCAGCGGGTGACCGGAGTCAGGTCGCGCATAAACGGTATATAATCCGACAGAAAGTAAACAAACAACGTACTCAGTACAAAGGTAAAGACCAATTGCCCCACCACCATCCATTTGATGCTTTTCATCCGGCTGCGCAATTCTTCGAGGTGCAACTCCGCTCCGGCGGAAAATGCGATGATAGCCAAAGCCAATTCATTGAGAAAGTTCAACTTGTCCAATGCCGCCTGCGGAATAAAATTCAGAAAAGAGCTTCCTGCCGCTATTCCGGTGAGTATCAATCCGGTGATAAGGGGAAAATGGATTTTCCGCTTGAGAAAAAGCGCAATCTCGTACGCTGCTATCGAAACGACGAAAAAACCGGCAAGATGCTTTACCATCAGAAAATCCATAGGGTAATATCCGTTGATATATATTTCCGGTCAAAGATACCTCTATTTTTTTATCCCCTGGTAATCTCTGCTACAAACGGCAGAACCCACTCTTGCCGTTTTTCTCCGGAGCACGGTCATGACAAATTTACCCCAAACTTACCAACGGTTTTACCTTTCCGTATTTCAAATCATTTGTGTAACTTTGCAGCCGGAAATCCGAAAAAACTCCGGGAATGAACCTGAAAGAACGCGTCATGCAAGGCATCAAAGAAGCGATGAAAGCCGGTGACAAGACGGCTCTCGAATCACTACGCGCCATCAAATCGGCTATTCTGCTCGCCGAAACAGACGGCAGTGGCAAAGGTTTGACACCGGAATACGAGATGAAATTGTTGCAAAAACTCGTCAAACAACGACGTGACAGTGCAGCGCTTTACCGTGAACAAGGAAGGGAAGATCTGGCCGAACCCGAATTGGCACAAGCGAAAGTCATCGCCTCTTTCCTGCCCGAACAAGCGAGTGATGAGGAGATAGAAAAAGTCGTCGTGGAGATAATCGAAAATACCGGTGCTTCCGGAATGAAAGATATGGGAAAGGTCATGGGTCTCGCCACCAAAGAACTCGCCGGCAAAGCCGGCGGACAAGCCATTTCCACGGTGGTCAAGCGCCTGTTGTCAACATTATAAAGTAATAAAAGCAAAAAGGCCGCGTAGTTCAATTGGATAGAACATCAGATTTCGGCTCTGAGGGTTGAGGGTTCGAGTCCTTCCGCGGTCACTTTGAGATGCGATGCCTTTCACCGGGAGGTGAAAGGCATCGTCGTTTCACCATAACCCGGCAGGCTTCCGGAAAATCAATAACCTATGAAAGTCAGGGCAAAAAAACATCTCGGACAACATTTTCTGCACGACGACAATATCGCCGGCAGAGTCGCCGGGAGCCTTTCTTCCCCGCCGGAGACTACCGTATTGGAGATAGGTCCCGGTACAGGAAACCTGACACGGCATTTGTTGGAACGTTACCCGGGGCTTTACGTTATCGAAATTGACAAGGAATCGGTGGATTACCTGAAAGCGCATTTCCCGGCTCTGCACGGGCATATCATCGAAGAAGACTTCCTGAAGTGGGATTTACGGGCATTTGCCGGAGGCGAAACCCTTGCCGTAACCGGAAATTTTCCTTATCACATCTCCACCCAAATCCTGTTCAAAGTATGGGAACACAAAGATACGGTTCATGAATTTTCGGGCATGTTCCAACGGGAAGTCGCCCGCCGTATCACCGCACCGCATGGAAGCAAGACATACGGAATCTTATCGGTATTGCTCCAATTGTGGTACGACACCGAATACCTGTTCGAAGTAGCACCCGGCGCTTTCCAACCCCCGCCCAAAGTGCAATCCGCTGTCATCCGGATGACGCGAAAAACCAACGGCATTCCCAGCGTGGATGAAGCCAAACTGAAAACAGTGGTCAAAACAGCCTTCGGACTACGGCGTAAAACCTTAAAAAATTCATTAAAATCCCTCCCCATCCCTGCGGAATTGACAGAAGATAGTATCTTTGCACTGCGAGCGGAACAATTGTCTCCCACGGACTTTGTCCGGCTGACGAAAATGGTGGAACGTTATATATAAATCTCAAACTAAAATTAATGCAAGATGGGCTTTGAACTGACTAATGAATTTATCGAACAGGTGGAAGCATTAATTGAAAAACGCGATTCCGCCCGGCTATCGGAGATTTTCTCCGGAATGCACCCCGCCGATATTGCCGAAGTTTTGGACGAGCTGAACTTCGACAATGCCGTGTATGTGATACGCTTGCTCGACAGTGAGACCACTTCGGATATTCTCGAAGAACTCGACGATGATACCCGCGAACGCGTACTCACCAGCCTGTCGGCAAAAGAGATAGCCAAGGAGATCGATGAGCTCGAGACCGATGCCGCAGCCGACATCATAGCGGAATTGCCCGAAGACAAACAAGACCGGGTCATCGCCCAACTCGAGGACCCCGAACACGCCCGCGATATTACCGAACTGCTCCAGTACGACGAAGATACCGCCGGAGGATTGATGGGAAAAGAACTCATCGCAGTAAACGAGAACTGGAGCGTACTGCGCTGTGTCAAAGAAATGCGAAAACAAGCCGAAGATTTCGACGAAGTCTATATCGTCTATGTGGTCGATGACGATTTCAAACTCAAAGGCAGGCTCTCGCTGAAGAAATTACTCACCACCTCGACCAAAACCCTCGTCAAAGATATTTACGTACCCGAAATACACTATGTCAAAACCTCCGATACCGCAGACGAAGTGGCGCAAATCATGCAGAAATACGACCTGTTCGTATTGCCCGTGGTCGATGATGAAGGACACCTGGTGGGAAATATCACCCTGGACGACGTAGTGGACCATATCAAAGAAGAAGCCGACAAGGATTACCAGCTCGCCGCCGGTCTTACCGACGATGTGGAAGCCGACGACAGCATTTTCGACCTTATCAAAGGGCGGTTGCCCTGGCTCATCCTCGGACTACTCGGAGGTTTCGGAAGTGTGACGATACTGACGGGTTTCGGTAGTATCATGAACAACCCCGAATACCGCTCACTGTTCTTTTTTACTCCGCTTATCGCCGCCATGGCGGGAAATGTCGGGGTTCAATCCTCGGCTATCGTCGTACAAGCATTAGCCTCCGGCGGTCTGAAATCCGGCACATGGCAACAGCTTATCAAGGAAATACGCCTCGGCCTCATCAACGGGCTCATTCTCGCTTTGCTCATCGTAGGTTTCGGCACCCTGATGCATTACCGCCTGAAATTCAGCGTAACGATAGGTGTATCGTTGATCAGTGTCATGCTGGTGGCTGCGGTTATCGGCACTTTTATTCCTATTTTCCTGGACAAAAAAGGGATAAACCCGGCTCTTGCCACAGGACCTTTCATCACGACGAGCAACGACATATTCGGCGTATTTATCTTTTTTCATATTGCCAAATTGCTGTTGGGATTTTAAAAAAACTCTGGTGAAAAAACTTTTTTTAGTTGATAGTTTTGAGTTATGAGTTGATAGTTGGAGTCGCTGTCATTTCGATACAGAGCGGTAGCGGAGTGAGAAGTCTTTTGTAGTTGATAGTGTTTAGTTTTTAGTTGATAGTTGGAGGTTCATGTCATTTCGACCGGAGGGAGAAATCTTTTATGTTCGGTGAAGTTTTTCGCCCGCGCGGCAAGCTGGCTCATTCGCTAAAAATGCCCACCGGACATTTTCTTAACACCCTGCCCTGTAAGCTAAAAAATCCAGGCACTTCTGTGATTTTCTGCAGACCCTATGTATTCACAGGGAATTCAAAAATTCATACAGATTCTCCCCCCTTTTCAATCCTAATTTTTTTCTTAAGACAGAACGTGAAGATTTTACACTATCAGGAGAGATGTTTAACAAAGTGGCAGCTTCTTTAATGCTAAAATGCAATTTAGTAAGAGCGGCAAGTTTCAATTCGGAAGGTCTTATAGCAGGATTTATTTCTTTTAATCTGATAAAAAAATCTTTATTTACCATTTCAAAATATTGTCTAAAAAGTTCCCAATCCTTTTCGGATTGAATGCCGCGTTTTACTTTCCGTCTTAAATCGTTAACTTCTTTTTTGTTCAAATTATTTATTGTCTTTATGCTATTCAAACTCAATAAAATTTCATTGAGTAACGCATTCTTTTGCATCATCGCCAACGCTTGAGAGGCTAATTGTTTGTTTTTCAATACCAAATCATTTTCTATCCGTTCTTTTTCCTGGCGACTACGAATGCGCTGTTTTATTAAGCTCGAAATCAAATAATAAGATGTGACGGATATTACGGCAATAATCAAATATAACAAATACTTAATTCGTTGGTCAAGCATTTTTATTTTCTCCAATTGCTCGATTTTGATTTGTTTTTTTTCGTTTTCGAACTTTTCTTTCAGTTGTTCCATCTTAACTTTGGCTTCTTTCAAATCTACAGAATCTTGTACATCGACCAACCGCTCCAAAAATAACAATGCACTATCCGGTTCTTTTTGTTGTTTATAACTCATATAAAGATAGTACAGCGCATATTCTTTATCTCTTAAGCTACTATTTTTTACACCAATATGATAAGCTTCACGCAAAAGTTTCACGGCTTTGTCATAATTGCCATTCTTATAATACCATTTTCCGATTGTGGTAAGGACAGTCGGCTGGAAAGAGGGGTTTATGGCGGGATATATAGCCATGAGCTTATCAAAGTATTTAATAATCGAATCATTTTCTCCCGAATCCATAAATAGTTTTGCAAGGTTCAGATAATTTTTCGCTAAGACATTAATATCCGGTTCTTTTTTCAACATATCATGCTTGAGTGACTTTTTCATAAAATAATAACTACTATCAAATTGTTTCAAATATCGATAAGAGACCCCCAAATTCGTATATAAAGCAGATGGATCATATTGTAAATTTTTATTACTAATGATTTCTAACGCTTTTTTATAATGATTGATGGCCTTTTGATAACGTTTTAAACTCTTCTCCAATATTCCCAAATTGTTATAACAAGAAACCACCCCGGAATAATTTTTGTTTTTCTCAAATATTATCAATGATTTATCCAGGTAATTAATAGATTTATTGTATAAACCCAAATTAAAATATATTCCTGCCAGCCATCTGTATGATTCTGCCAATTCATCTTCCAAGGCTTCGGACCTCTCTAATTCGATAGCCTTTTTCATATAATATTCGGCAAAATGATACTTCCCCTCTTTATTATAAAACAACCCATATGATTTATATGCTTTGCCAAATAATTTTTTATCATTCATTTTTTTAGCCAAGTCAATATTTCTCTTAATCCAAGTTTCTGCAGAATCTACATTAATGTTAGTATAAATATCAACAAGCTTCATAATACTATTGAATTTTTCAGTATTATCCTGTAATTCTATTACATTTTTCAGCGAATCTATTAGCATATTTTGTTCAAAATGCTGCGCTTCCACTTTTAAAAACAATAAAA
>CAZQPD010000182.1:0-5378 GCA_964595235.1 uncultured Polaribacter sp. | reverse complement strand
TTGTGTTCCCGGTTTATTTGCATCCAGCGGGTCAGTTTGCCCGGACCCCCGGTGTGTACGCGAACCGGCCGGAAACCTTCCCCGCTGTCCCATTCGGGAAAAGCTATTCCCCTGACGAGGACAGCTGCCGGAAAATCCCGGGGCATGCATACGAAATTCAGCATGTGGTACATGCCGTATATCAGGTAAATGTAAATATGACCGGCATCACCATACATTATCCGGGTACGCGGTGTAATACCCTTGCTACAATGGCAAGCGGCATCCGTTTCCCCGTGATAGGCTTCCGTCTCGCTGATGATACCCCGGCATACCGTTCCGTCCGGAAGCCGGCGGTACAAGTATTTGCCCAGCAGACTACGCGCCACCCGCACGGTGTCTTGTTCGAAAAAAGTAAGCGGCAGTATTCGTGTCATGGCTTTACAGTTTTCCCCGGCTGATATAATTGAACAGTGTTTGGACGTCCATATCCAGTACGAACCGTATTTTTCTCTCGTAGTGGGGTCCCGTTTCGAAACCGTTGTTCGAATATACGGGAAAATAAATTTCGAGAATCCGGTCGATGATATTTAGGCGCAAGCCTTGGTCATAGAGCAATACCGGACCGTATCCACGGTTTTTTGCCCAACCCGTGTTGGCATAGAGCTCCAATTTTTTCCATAGGGTAAATGCCATATTGCTGCTGATCAACCATTGGTCGGCATAAGGTACCGGCATTTCCGCGATAAAGCCACCGTCGTGGATGACCACCTGTTGGTTCCATATCCCGCTTGTTTCCGAACGTCCGTAGTAGCGGTAGCGAAAGAGATAATCATGCGGGCGGTTCGTGCCGAAGCTGAAATAATCGCTATGGGTATTGTTCTTCAAGAAGGCACCGGCAAACAGCCGTATATCCCAATGACGGTTATTGCGCATCAGCCGCCGGTAACGGATTTCGGCATTCCATTTGACGAACCGTCGTTCGTATTCTATTCCCACTGACAGGTATTTCCTGTTTATCAATTGCGGGTCGAAATGTACATACCGGGTAGTGGTCACCGCATAGTCGTTCTCTTCGGGCAATGTTTCGTCCGTTTCGCGCAATACGCGTACGAAAGAGGTATGCCAACTCCGGTAACGTGTACTACGCAGGTTTTTTCTCCTGAAAAGCAACCGCGCGTACAGATTGGTCTTACGGTATGCCAGCCCGGTATCGTAGTGGTAATATGAGCCCGCCCACCCCGTCTTGATACCGTGAATCCACCCTTGCGGGAAATATTTGAGGTACCGGATGTGAAAACTCCCGGCTATCGAGTGGCTTTTTGTCCCGTATGCAGGCGAAATCCTGTACAGGAAATTTTTTCTCAACAGGGTTTTGTTGGTGAAATCCAACGCGGGAGTCCAGCCGTTGTAATAATTGTAATTGAGCACAGGATTGATAAACAGCTGGTTGCTTTCCGGGTCGTCAAAATCTCCGAACAATCTTATTTTCAACGGTTTAAAAAAGTCCCCCCGGGTCATTTGGTAGTTGTCTTTCCGCCGGATGTCGAGTGCGGGTGACAGGACGATACGGTGGTTTTCCGGGGGTATGGTGAGGGTGTCTGTCTTCCTGGTTCCCGGAAATTCTATGGCTTTCGCCGGGAGGGAGTCTTTTCTCTCCACGGAGATGCGGTAGGGAGCAGCCCATCCGGTTTTGTTCCGTATGCGGAAATATTTTTTGTCCGGATTCCCGGAATGAATTTTCCGGAGGGAATAGTCGAATTTTCCGGTAGTATGTATCCAGCCGTCGAAAAACCACGTAGGGGAACGCCCGGTATGTCTTTGTAGAATGTGCTGAAAACCGGAAATTTTCCTCTCTTTTGCCGGTATTTTCCAATATTCCGACAGGCTTTGCCGTAACAGGTCACTGCCGTACATTTCTTCGAGGTAAGCCAGTCCCAGAGCCGTTTTGGCCGGAACACCTATCAGCCGGTTGTACGGTGTCAGGCGGGCGGGTGGGGTAGAGGGGGCTTGATCCAGTTCGAAGCGGGCATTATAGGCGTAGCCGTAGTAGAGGCGTTCGCCGAATTTTTTCCGTGCGAATTCGTACTTTCGTATGAGCGGCAAGTCCGAGAATCTCCCGGCGAGAGTCATTCCGGGGTAGTAGGTGTCGAGGTATTTTTGCAGCAGGTATGTGGCGGTGCCTTCGGCGAGCCAATATTCGCCGGAGGTTTTGCCTCCGGCAAATGCAGACAAATATTCGTGAACGAGTAGGTTGAAACTTCCGGTTTCCCACAGGAAATGCGGGGGAAACGGATTGAGGAATCCCGGTATCAGCTGGCTGCCTGCTATGGGGTGTTTGCGCTCGGATGTACGGGTGAGAATCATTTTCGCACGGCAGGTATCTCCGAAATACCGGTCTAAAAATGCCACTTGACGGTTTAGAAGTTGGTCTCGCAGTTCTTTGTCCAGTTTTCTGTCCGGCAACCGGTAGAGCACCACGCAGGAGCCGTTGGTAAACCGCTCGAATTTTTCTATATCACTGATATACAGCGAAATGTCATTGGTAGAATTTCCCGACAGCTCATATCCCCCGTTCGTTTTATGCACTTTCAAATGGCTTTCCACCCGGTATTTTTCCGGGAGTTCCAGCCGGATGTGATATCCGGTATCCGGGCATATCATATCGTCCAGGTCCCGGTGGTGTTTGAGTTGCCATTTTCCACCGGAATAAGGTGCGGGTATCAGGTACCAGTAGCGGAGTGCGTATCCTTTTTTCGTGTAGCCGTAGCCGGTAAATGAGGCGTGGGGGATTTTGGTATCATAGTGGAATTCCAGTGTCAGGCTGTCGCCTGGCGGCAAATGATGTTCCGGGGTTACTTCCAGGATGTCCGTACTTTCCCGGTACCGTTGCCACCGGCAGTCCTGTCCGCCGCAGCGCACGGATTTTATGTTTGTAGAGCCTCTTTTTCCGGGTGGTGCAAAGAACAATTTGCTCCGGTGTTCTTCGAGCATTCGTTTTCCCAAAGTCGAGTATTTGCCGGAGAAAGCGTGGTTCCAATCGTGGAAGTACAGTTGTTTCAGCGTATCGCCCGAAGTATTTCGATAGGTGATAACCTGGCGGATTTGTAGTATTTTTCCGTCATCGTCCAGTTTTGCTTGCAGGTCGATACGGTGCTGTGCCGGGGCGGGCAAAATTCCCCACAGGGAAATGAACAGGTAGAAAAAACGCACTTTTCCGCTTATTTTTTTATCAAAACCAAAGGCGAAAATAACGAATTTTCAATAGTTTGCAGATAATAGACGCCCGGGGGCAGGGATCGGATGTCGATACGGGCTTGTCTGCTGGTGAGGGTTCCCGAGATAACGCATTGTCCGGTGTTGTTTACCAGTCTGTAAGATAGCGATTTGCCCGGAAAATGCACCAGCACTTCGTCTGATGCCCAGCTGGGGGTGAGGTACCACTGCCGTGAAATTCCGTTGGAGGAAATACCGATGTTTTGCGACAGTTCTATCGAAAGGATAACCGGCAGGTGGTCGCTCATATTGGCGAGTTTGTCTCTCAATTCCTGTGAATATTCGCCGGAACAATCCGGATCGTCGATGGGTTTGTTATAGCAATTTCCATTGTTGCCGAAGGCAGCGTAGCTGCCTTCGGCATAGAACATATCCGGACCGTCGAAAAAATTTTCCGACAGGAGAATAAAATCGAACCGGTCGTCCATGCCACCGGTGGCGCCGTCGTATCCGCCCGATTCCGACAGGAAGTGGCTGTTGTCAGTGAGGGTGGATTGGGTGTGCAGGTATTGGTATTCGTAGTTGTTGTGCCATGCTACCGGGGCTTCGGCGGGGTCGAGTAGTACTACTGCATTGCTGTCGTCCAGCAGTTCTTGGTATGCCGGTTCGTCAGCCGAATAGAGGTTCAGGTCGCCGGCGAATACCACGTAGTGGTCCGGGGGGATGTTGTCGAGGTAGGCGGTGAACTGTTGAACCATTTGCAGGCGGGTATATTCGTTGTTTTCCCCGGCGCTGGATTTCAGGTGTGCGACGAATATGTCGATGTACAGGGGTGTGGGGGTTTTTGTTTTCAATGAATAGCGGTTGATGTCCCTGACGGGGGTAGGGATGATGTCTTGTCCGGTCAGCTCGAATTTATCGCCGCGGTAGTAGAGCATTTGTTGCAGGTCGCTACTTCCCGATTGGTTGTATTCGAAGTTTGCCATGAGATAGTCGGCGGTATTTGCGTTGAGTGCGTTATCGAGCAGGAAAGCGGCGGCAGGGGCTTCCTGCATTTCGCAGACAGCGAGAATGTCGGGAGGGGCTTCGTCGAGTATGTCTTTCAGTACGGGGGTTCTGTCTTCCCATTGGTGGGAGGATGTGTTGTAGTATTTGGTACCGGGGTAATGCATCAGGTTGTAGCTCATGATCCGGATGAGGGATTGTGCTACGGTGGTCTGGTACAGCAGCAGGGCGAGAAGGGTGAGGTGTCGGCGCATTTTACAGAAAACTAACCAAACCTTCCATGATGCTGTAATACGCCCCTATGATGATGATCTTGCCTTCTTCTTCGAGTTTTTTCAGAATGGGGCTCGATTGGCGGATGCGTTCGAGGGTCAGTTCTATGTTTTTCAATGTCACTTTGTGCAGGTTCGTATGGGAGCCTGCGGGGATACCGGTTTCTTTTTCCACTGCTTTTACCGCGTGTGATATTTTCTTGTACAGGTGTTCGAGGTCGGGTGAGTCGTGGTGTTTGCATACGGCTTTGATGGCTCCGCAGTCTTCGTGTCCCATGACGATGATGACTTTGCTGCCGAAGTCCGTACATGCCAATTCCATTCCGGCTATGACGTCTTCGTTCTCCACATTTCCCGCAATTCGGGAGACGAAAATGTCGCCGATTCCCTGGTCGAAAAGCATTTCTACCGGCAATCGCGAGTCGATACAGGAGTGGATCAGGGCTATGGGGTGTTGGAATTCCGCTGCTTCCCTCCGTTCGTCGTGGATGTTGTGTTCGTTGACTTCGTCGTTCCGGAATCGCCAATTACCGTCTTTTAATATTTGTAATACTTCGCCGGGGGAGAGTTGTGATTGTTGTTCTTCTGAATACATGACAGAGCAATAATTCTTTTTGACAAAGTTAAGGAAAGTTTTGGGAATAAATTATTAACTTGCTGGTGAAAAGGGGATGTTGGTAAAGAGGGAAAAAAGTGTAACAAACTAAAAAAAAGCAATATGAACAACGAAAAATGGAATGAAATCTGTTATTTACTTTTTGAAAATTTACCCACAGATTTAAGCGAAACCGATTTTGGACATAGAGTCATTCAAGTTTTGAGACTTTTGGGTTGGAAAGAATACAAGGGAGAAATAGAAAAGGAGCATTCTATTCAATTTGGTTCAGTAAACAAATTAAGGCCTGA